>CAYXYS010000015.1:0-6452 GCA_964469735.1 uncultured Candidatus Saccharibacteria bacterium | reverse complement strand
CCCCTTTTTGGTAAGATAAAAATGATGAAAATAGAGACAATCAGACACTCCCTTTCTCATGTTATGGCCCATGCAGTCCAGGATTTATTCCCAGAGGCCAAGTTTGGCATTGGACCGGCCATAGAAAACGGTTTTTACTACGATTTTGACCTAAAAAAATCCCTTTCTCCCCAGGACTTGCCCAAGATAGAAAAAAAAATGAAGGAGATTATAAGACAAGGAATAAAATTCGAGAAAAAATCGGTATCCAAGGAGGAAGCTAGAAAAATCTTTAAGAACCAGCCGTATAAGCTAGAGCTAATTAAGGAAATAAAAGGCGATAAGGTTACCGTATATGAAAGCGGCGGTTTTACCGATCTTTGTGCCGGACCCCACATAAAATCAACTCTTCAACTATGTTCAGGGCAAGCCAAAGAAATTATTGACGCTTTTAAGCTAACAAAAATTGCCGGGGCCTATTGGAGGGGTGACGAAAAAAATAAAATGCTCCAAAGAATATACGGAATCGCCTTCTCCGATAAAAAAGAGCTTGATGAGTATTTGCGGCTGCAGGCGGAAGCGGAAAAAAGAGACCACCGGCTGCTTGGCCAGAAGCTGGATATTTTTCATATAGACGAAAAATTTGGAGCCGGCCTCCCCCTTTGGCATCCCAAAGGGGCGATATTAAGAAAAATCATCGAAAGCTATTTAGTAGAAGAACAACTGAAAAACGGCTATCAAATAGTAGCCACGCCGCACGTGGCCCATCTGTCCCTTTGGAAAACCACCGGGCATTGGAACTTTTATCGGGAAAACCTTTTTCCTCCAATGAGGCTGGAAGGCGAAGATTATCTGGTAAAACCGATGAACTGCCCCGGACATATTCTCATTTATCAAACGCAGCTCAGATCCTATAACGACCTGCCCTTAAGGTATTTTGAATTGGGAACAGTTTACCGATTTGAGAAATCTGGAGTTTTGCACGGATTAACCAGAGTTAGGGGCTTTACCCAAGACGACGCCCATATCTTCTGCACTCCTGACCAGCTGTCGGAAGAACTTGTTTTAATCCTTAAACTGGGCCTGAAGATACTTAAAGAATTCGGTTTTAAAGACTACGACGTTTATCTCTCAACCAGACCGGAAAAATACGTAGGGACTCCCGGAAACTGGAAAAAGGCAACCAGCTCTCTTAAATACGCCTTGGAAAAAGTAGGCCTTAAATACCAAATAGACCCGGGCGAAGGAGTTTTCTACGGCCCCAAAATAGACATTAAAATAAAAGACTCTTTGGGAAGGGCCTGGCAATGCACCACCCTGCAAGTGGATTTTAACATTCCCGAAAGAATGAAAGTAACGTATATCGACCAAAAAGGAAAAAAACAACAGCCGATTATGATTCATCGAGCCTTATTGGGCTCAATCGAAAGATTTATCGGCATACTTCTGGAACATTACGCGGGAGCTTTACCCCTATGGTTATCCCCGGAACAAATCTGGGTCGTTCCCATAGGAGAGGGGCATCGAAAATACGCTCGGCAAACTGTCGAAAAGCTTGAGGCGGCCGGTTTTCGAGTAAAAGTTAAAGACGAAAACGAAACTATGGGAAGAAAAATCAGAGAGGGAGAAATTCAAAAAATACCCTACATCCTGATTATCGGAGACGAGGAAATAAAAAATGCAACTGTCGGAGTGAGGAAGAGAGGAGAGGGAAACACGGGAGCGGTAAAGCTGGAAAAATTCCTGAAAGACGCTTCGATTGAACTGAAAAATAAATTATAAAACTATGCCCGAACCACTCGAATCAACCAAGAGACTTTTAAGTAAATATCAATATTGGCACCAATCCCTTCAATTGAGAGCGGAAGGCGCCACTATTTCTGTTGACGAAGTCGCCAGCCGGGTGGCTTCTTTTTATGAAAAAGCCAGGGAAGTAATCGACTGGAGAGAAGAGCATCTCTTAAGAAGAACGGCTATAGAGAGGGTCCTGAAAAGAAGGTTCTTTATGAAAAAAAACGGCCAAGATATCGCCGAACCATTGATCCAAGAGCTTATTCGCGGAGGCCACTTCCCTAATAACTCTATTCCCGAGGAGAAAATCTCCGATGTCCAGAAAATGATAGACAAGTACGTCTTTATTGCGGAAAACGCTGCCGAACCCCCTAAAAAAGAAAGAATAAAAATGCGCCTTTACGACTGGATTCTGGCTATCGCAGCCTGCGAAATGGAAGAAATCCTCGCCCCTCCGGTCAAAGAAGAAGCCCTGATGGAATTTATGCTGGAACAAATGAAAAGTAAAATCCAGTTGAAAGAAAACGGAAAAATAATTTCCGAAGAAGAAAAAAACACTCAAATATATATTGCAGTACAAAGGGCCCTTTTCAAGCTGGACCCTCCGTTGATAAGCTACAACCTCCTTAAAAAATGGTATCCCCAATGGACCAAACTGCCCGAAGAAGAGATAAAAAAAGTGGCCGGCAGTATTTACTCGCTTTGGGACAAGATAGAAAAGAGCCTCAACCATCCTTTAGCGGATAAATTCTATGAAATCTGCGAAAGGAAAGACACCCCCTACTTAATATTGGGAGATATCATTGGAGAAAATCCCGAAAAAGCCCCAGAATATCTTGAGAATCCCGATGTTTTGGAAAATAAGATAAGGGAGGCTTACGGCCGCAGGCTCAATAAGGTTAAAACCAGAATAAAAAGGGCGGCTGTCTATAGCACTTTATCCATATTTTTAACGAAAATGCTGCTAGCGCTTGCCGTAGAGGTTCCTTTTGATAAATATTTAACCGACCAATATAGTTATTTTACCATCGGCTTGAATATTCTCATCCCCCCAATTTTGATGTTCTTTTTGGTTTTAAGCATTCATCCCCCCTCAAAGAGAAACGAAGAGCTTGTGGTAATGGAGGTTATTAAAATAACCTACGGAAGAGAAAAAAACGGCATTTATGAAATACGGCCGACCAAGGAAAGAAGCATTGCTTACAATCTTTCATTCGGCTTTCTTTATTTTCTCAGTTTTGCCGCTACCTTCGGATTCATATTTTGGGCTCTAAGCAAGCTTAACTTCAGCATAGTTTCAATAGCCATTTTCATTATGTTTGTCTCACTAATTTCCTTTGCCGGCGTTAAAATAAGGAAAAGAGCCAAAGAATTAGTCGTAGAAAAAGAGAAAGATACTTTCCTGAGGACCCTTTTCGACCTCTTCTCCTTGCCCGTTATACAAGTTGGGAAATGGCTTTCCAGCCAATGGGCCAGATATAACGCCATGGCCGTCTTATTTAACTCTCTTTTAGATATGCCGTTTCAAATGTTTGTGGAATTTCTGGAACAATGGAGGTCGTTCTTAAAAGAGAAGAAAGAAAAAATACATTAATTCCCCCTGTTAAATAATATTATTAAAAAATTACCGCAAAGCGGTATTTAACAGGATAAAGGTCGATAAATAATAAGCATTAAATAAACAACCGCATGAAAAATTTAGCAATTATAGTGCTTTCTGTCACATTTTTGTTTTCCGGATTGGCAATTTCGGCTCAAGAAGAATCAAGCGCTGCAGACACCGAAGAGGTTACTCTCGACGAAGAGGTTCTTCCGGAAGACCTGGGCATAGAGGAGCCCACATTGCTCCCCGACAGCCCCTTTTATTTTTTGAAAAATTGGGGCAGAGCCATCCAGTCAACCTTTACTTTTAATCCTATAAGGAAAGCGGAATTAAAAGAAAGGTTCGCCAACGAAAAACTGGTGGAAGTGCAAAAAATGATAGAGCTTGGAAAAGGAAACGAAGCCGTGCGAAAAGGCATCAAGAATTATCAAGAAGAAATCCGGGTAGCCAAAGAGGCAACCGAGAAAATTCGAGAAAGAGCCGAGGAAAACGAACGAGTCGGGTTATTCCTGGATAAATTCATCCAGCAGCAAACCCTGCACCAGCGAATTCTTCAAAAGCTAGAAGAGCAAGTCCCGGAGGAGATTTTCGAAAACATAAGGGAGGCCAGAGAAAAACATTTGGAGAAATTCGGAGAAGTAATAAGCAATCTTGAAAAAAATCCCGAACAAATGAAAGAAAGGCTGGAAAAGAACCTCCAAGAGGTTAAGGGCAGCGAATTTAAGGAATTTAAGAACATAGAGATTCTAGAAAAATTGGAGGAGAAGGTTCCCGAAGAAGCCAGGGAGGCAATCAGAGGGGCTATAAACAACACCCTCAATAGGCTCGGAACAACAATTGAAAGCATAACCCCAGAAGCGAGGGAAAAATTCAAAACCTACGCCGAAACGATCTCCGGCGATAAAGAAAAGCATCTGGAAATTCTGGAAAATCTTAAAGAAAGAGTTACCAATAACCAAGACGTGACAAATACCCTGGAAAGAGCCAAAACGGAAATTATGGAAAGAGAAATGATTAGAACAGAATCTTTAAAAAGAAAAAGATTAGAGGAAGGCAATTCTCCTGAAGACGCCCCCCAAGACAGAACCAGAGAGGAAGAAAAAGAAGGGGCGCAAAAGCAAAAGATAAACTTTGACGAGGCTGGAGATATAATCCAAAAAAACGTTATTGAGCCTCTTAAAAAACTTCTGCCGGGCCAGTCGTTGAACGAAACCGATTCTAACGAAGCAGATCAAGACAAAACGGGAGCCGCAAAACAGCAGCAAATGCAGCCAACGAAACAAGCAGCCCACCAGCAATAATAAAAGCGCCCTAAAAGCTCCGCTAACGCGGAGCTTTTAGGTTGAATTAACTTCAAATTCTGGTAAAATAACCCGTATGAATTATTCCATTGTTACATATGGATGCCAGATGAATAAAGCCGACAGTGAAAGAATCGCAAGCCTGCTGGAAGAGAAAGGATACGAGGCCGCCCCTCAAGTGGAAAAGGCTGATTTAGTGGTGGTAAATATGTGTTCTGTCAGGCAGCCGGCAGTGGACAGAATTTACGGACTTTCCCAAAAATTCCGGAAAATAAAGGAAAAGAATCCCCAATTTAAAACGGTTTTAACCGGCTGCATAACCAAAAAAGATAAGGTAAGATTTAAAAAAATGTTCGACGATATTTGGGAAAACGATTACGTCGACATAATTCCTAAAAAAAGGAAGGGCTTAGCAGCCTACATACCCATATCCAACGGATGCAACAATTTTTGCTCCTACTGCATCGTGCCTTTCACTAGAGGCAAATTGAAATGCAGAAGCCACAAACAGATTATTGAAGAAGCCCGAAGAGCAGCTCAAGATGGGTTTAAAGAATTATGGCTTCTGGGCCAAAACGTCAACGATTACCGTTCTCCCGCCGATTCTTCGATGGATTTTCCAAAACTATTGGCAGAAACAGCAAGGCTTCCGGGAGAGTTTAAAATAAGATTTACCTCTCCTCATCCAACTAACTTCACAGAGGAGCTTATCGACACCATTGCAAAATCTGAAAAGATTTCCAAATACATCGGTTTGCCTCTTCAGTCGGGAGATGATGATATTTTAAAAAAAATGAACAGGCCGTATACGGCGGCAGATTACGTAACATTAGTTAAAAAAATCAGAAAAAAAATACCGCTGGTTAACTTAACTACCGACGTCATTGTCGGATTTCCGGGCGAAACTGAAGAGCAATTTCAAAACACCGTAAAATTATTTAAGGAAATAAAATTCAATCTTGCTTACATCAACAAATATTCTCCGAGACCCGGTACGGCAGCCTCAAAACTGGAAGATAATATTCCGATAGCCGAAAAAAAGCGCCGGGAAAAAATATTAATGAAAATCATCGAAAACCATGGACGCCAATGAGAAAATCATAGTCATATTGGGCCCAACGGCTTCCGGCAAAAGCGACTTGGCCGTAAAGATCGCTAAAAAATTTAACGGAGAGATTATTTCCGCTGATTCCAGACAAGTTTACAAAGAGATGGACATAGGAACGGGAAAAATAACCCCCGATACTAAAAATTCTTCGAATTTTAGTACGGGGCAGGCAAAAGATGAAGCCATCTTTACACATAAAGGTATTCCTCATTACTGCATAGATGTGGCCTCCCCAAAAAGAAAATTTACCGTTGTTCAATACGGAAAATTAGCTAAATTAGCCGTAAATAAAATATTTAAAAAAGGGAAGGTTCCCATCATCTGCGGCGGCACCGCCTTCTATATTTATGCTGTAGTAGATGGAATAGTTATTCCCGAAGTGGCCCCAAACTGGGCTCTCAGGAAAAAATTGGAAAGGAAAACCCCTGAAGAGCTATTTAACAGGCTAAAAAAAATGGACCCGCAAAGAGCTAAAACAATAGAAAGTAAAAATAAGCGAAGATTGATAAGGGCCATAGAAATAGTGCTGGAAACAAAACGTCCAATTCCACCCATAAAAAAAGAGCCAATCCCCTACCCCGTATTGTTCTTGGGAATTAAAAAACCGGCGGCAAAACTTAAAAACCTAATACATAAACGGCTTCTTAAAAGGCTCAGGGAAGGAATGATG
>CAYXYS010000014.1:0-12528 GCA_964469735.1 uncultured Candidatus Saccharibacteria bacterium | reverse complement strand
TGGAGTTTGTTTGGAGTTTGTTTGGAGTTTGGAATTTTTTATTACCGGTCCGTGCTGGATTAAATAAAACTTTCCTCTCCTGGCTTTTATCTTGGAAATGAGAGCAACCGCCTTAAGATTATCTTCTTCAAACAAACCCAGGCGCAGCACTTCGTTTCCCATTCTTTCCTGAAAATCCCCCCAATTCCAAGACTGAAGGAATGTCCTTTCTCTGCACTTCAAGAGAAAATCTTCCCACTTTCCCTTTTCGTTTATCTTCCTGCAGTGGAGCATCAAAAGAATTATTTTAAGATTCTTTAATAAGGCCTGAAATCACTTTCCCGGGAACTCGGCTCTCTAAAAGAACCACGTCTTCGGGATCGCTAAAATTCTTTACTTTCTCCAAAATCTCTTCGGGTTTTTCCATAAAAACAACCTCGAGCTGCTTTTTGTCCGAGCCCGCCCGGGAAAATCTGGCGGCTCCCTTATTTATTTCCTTAATCCTGTCTCTCGTGGTGATAACAGCCAAGTCGCAAACTTCAGCTATCTTTTCTCCTATCTTCTCGTGGACCTCTTTTGACGCCTGCCCGAGCTCGATAAGGCAGGGCATTATGATAATTTTCTTTCTTGGCCATAATTTCAAGTATTCCAAGTGGGACATCACTCCCGTTGGATTGGCAGAATAGGTGGCATCGAGAACATTCAAACCGTTGACGCCTTCTTTGATTTGCAGCCCCGACTGCTGAGGGTCAATGTTGGAGCAGGCCTTGCTTATCTCCGCCAAGCTCATTCCCAAATATTTTGCGCAAACGGAAGCTGCCAAAATATTGTAAATATTATGGGCTCCCAGCAAATTAATCTGGAAATCAGCCTCATCTCCGTCCTTGGACCTTGCCTTGAATGACAAGGACCTAGTTTCAACATTGACGTTCTCGGCCCACATATCAACGGTTTTGTCGGCCATGGAATAATATTTAACGTTCTTTATTTTATGGTTGTAGTCTTTTATATTCTGCTCTCTTATGTTCTTGTCGTCGTAGTTCAAAATAGCCAAACCGTCCTCGGGCAAAGACTCCACCAGTTCAAACTTGGCCTGGATGGTTTTTTGAAGCGATCCGAAGGTAGCCATATGCTGCTCGTTGATCCCCGTAAGAATTCCCATTTTCGGATTAACAATGTTTGTTAAGAGCTTAATCCCCCCTTTGTTGTAGGCGCCCATTTCAACTACGAAAATTTCATGTTCGTCTTTGAGGTCGTTTATTACGCAATTGGAAATGCCGACTTCCGAATTCTGGTGTTCGGCGGTTTTAAGAACTTTATATTTTTTAGAGAGAATAGCGGCTAGAAACTCCTTAGCCGAAGTCTTGCCATAGCTGCCCGTAACTCCGATTACCAGCAAATCATCTGCCCCCCTTATTTTCCTTTTGGCTGTTTTTAGAACCTGATCCCTCAAGGCAACGGCTAAAGGCTGGAAAACCAAAACCAGGAAAGAAGCCACCAGAGGCACTAGGATGTCAAAGGCCAGCAAAATAGCTGTGGTCTTTACCAGAGAAGCCCTGGCACCGTAAAGGAAAGATACCACTAAAAGCTCCATGGAAATTCCGGCCGAGAGAATAACGCTGGTTTTCCTGGTAAGCACCGGTATTCTGAGTTTTCTTTTGGAAAATCCTCTTATCGTAAAAAGAAACTCCAGAAAAAAGATTCCGATAATTCCGTAAGCGACTATGGGCTCGGAATAAAAATAAATGGCAAAAGCGGCTGCCAACTTAATCAGTAAAAGCGGGTTCAGTAATAGCTGCTTTCCCTTGTAAGTCTGAAAATGGTCCAGAAACCTACCTACGTGATATTCCTTCAACTGCCAAAGCCAAATCCAGAACGATATTTTTTTGGTAAAAACAACCAGCCAGAGAAACGATACTGTAAAAATAATCATGACTTAATGAAACTTAATATTTTTTGGGCCAAAATATCCGGAGCTTCCAGGTTGATAGCATGCTTTGCCCCTTTGATTACTTCCATTTTTGAGTGGGACAGTTTTCTGTTAATGACATACCCTTGATTAATGGGGGTCAGCTCATCTTTCTCGCTCCAAACAACTAAGGTTTTTGTCTGAACTGCCGGCAAATAGCAAGAAAGATCCTCCGACGTCACCTTCTTAAACGTCTCTTTCATGATATTGGTTTTATCAAAATCCAATTTCCGATAATCCCTGGTCCCCACCAATCTATAAAGGACTCTTCTTAAGAGGGGTTTCAAGCGGGAAAGCAAGGGAATAGATAATATCAGATTTCCGATTTTAGCGGCGGCCAGAACCAGGTAGTACTTTGGGCCCCTTACCCTGATAATGGCCGGATTAATTAAGACAAGCCTTTCTACTTTTTCCGGATGGACTGTAGAAAATTTCATTGCCACCCCGCCTCCGAAAGAATGGCCGATTAAATAAAAGCGGGAAAGATTATTTTTGCGGCAAAAATCGTCAACCCAATTAACATAATCATCAACCGACCAAGGATTCTCGGGAATGGAATTGCCGCCGAATCCGGGCAGGTCGGGAACATAAACATCGGCCCCTTCTTTTTCCAGAAATCTTTTAACCGCGCTCCAATTATCCGCCTTGGAGCCCCAGCCGTGAAGAATCAATATATTCATTTTCAGCCAATCTTCTTAATCCCTAAATATTTTTGCAAAACCTTGGGAACTTCCACGCTTCCGTCTTTCTTCTGATAATTTTCTATAATAGCAATCAGCATCCTGCCAACGGCAAAGGCAGTACCGTTAAGGGTATGGACGAATTCGAGCTTCCCCGTTTTTCCGCTGCGGTATTTAACGTTTAAGCGCCTAGCCTGCCAATCCGTGCAGTTGGAGGTCGAATGGGTCTCCCGATACTCTCCCTGGCCCGGCATCCAAGCTTCGATATCGTATTTGGCCGCGGCCGGATCGCCCAGGTCACCGCTGCAAATATTAATCACGCGGTAAGGCAACTTAAGCGACTGCATCAGTTTTTCTTCCATTCTCAATAAAAGCTGGTGCTCTTCTTTGGATTTTTCCGGAGCACAAAAACTAAACATTTCCACTTTGTCAAATTGATGGACCCTTAAAATGCCTTTGGTGTCTTTTCCGTAAGCTCCCGCCTCTCTTCGAAAACAAGTAGAAAAGCCGGCGTATCTCTTTGGCAACTCCTCTTCTTTAAAAACCTCGCCGGCATGCATCGCGCCGATACTTTGCTCGGAGGTACCGATAAGATAGAGATTGTCCTTTTCAAGGAAATATATCTCGTCTGCTCCCCGTTCTGTATAGCCCATTGCCTGCATCATTTCTGGCTTTAGCATTACCGGCGGCACAACTGGCGTAAATCCCTCTTTTAATAAAGTTTCCAGAGCTAAGTTGACTAAGGCGAATTCCATCAGAGCCGCTTCTTTTTTAAGATATCCGAAACGAGAGCCTGCAACCTTAGCCGCTCTCTTAACGTCAATTAAATCAAGGGCTTCCGCTATTTCCAAATAATCCTTTGGCTTAAAATCAAACTCCGGCTTCTTCCCTTCTTCTCTTAAAACGGCGTTTTCGCTGTCGTCTTTCCCTTCCGGAACTTCATCTAAAGGAAGATTGGGAATCTGCCGCAATAAAGAGCCGAGCTCTTTTTCAATGTCGGCCAGTTTGGGGTCAATGTTTTTAATTTCAGCTTTTATCGCTTGGGCTTTCTCAATTTGTTCTTTGCCCAGCTTCTTCTGCTCCGCCCTTAAAGATTCCGACCGGGAAAGAAGCTGCCTTTTTTCTTCGTCCAGCTCTAAAAGCCGGTCTATATTTACATTTGCCTGCTTTTTGGCAATGCCCTCTTTGACCTTTTCGGAATTTTGGCGGATAAATTTAATGTCTAGCATGCGAATTTATGAGCACCGAGCACTCAGTTTAGACTGAATACTCTACGCTCAATGATTAATTAGAAGGTTGAATTTTAACATGTCTTCCATAACTAGACTGAGTGCTCGGTTTCGCTCCGCTCCACTTTTCTATTATTGGCAAGGCCTTCTCCACAGCCTGCTTTCTGTGAGCGACAATACCCAAGGTGTTTAAATGTTTTTCCTCGCTCTCGGATATGAAAATGGACCTAAAAGGATATCCCGGAATAGTTTCCCCAAAGGGTTGTTCGGCAATTCTTCCCCTTAAAACCCCCTTAAAAGTGTATACCTCTGATTGTCCGGGGAATATCAGCCCGATGGCGGCCGTCAGCTGAGCGCCTCTCTTTTCTGCCGGCACCCCTTTCAATTTTTCAAGCGCCAAATTCGCCAACTCTTCATCGGTGGCTTCGTATCCGGGCCATCTTCTGGTTTTTACTCCCGGTTCTCCGTTCAAGAAGTCTATTTCCACACCCGCATCGTCCGATAAGGTGGGGAGCCCCGATAAACTGAAATAGAACCGCGCTTTTTTAACGGCGTTTTCCTCAAAAGTTTCGCCGTCCTCTTCGACCGGTTCCGTTATTCCTAAATCCTTTAAGGAAACGACATCAATGGGTAAGCGAAACTGCTTGAATATTTCCCTATATTCTTTTATTTTACCAGAGTTTGTTGTGGCTATTAAAAGTTTTTTCATTGCTTGGGCCTCATTGTAGGAAATAATATCGCTTCTCTTAAGCTATGGGAATCGGTCAAAAGGGCAACCAGCCTGTCTATACCCACACCCAGCCCGGCTGCGGGAGGCATACCGTACTGCAAAGCTTCCAAAAAATCTTGATCCACCCTCTCTTCTTCCATTTTTGATTTTTTAAACCTTTCTTCCTGCTCTAAGGGATCGTTAAGCTCGGAAAATCCGTTAACCATTTCTATCCCGCCAACCACCAGCTGGAATCGGTCGGCTTTTTCAGGATCGTTTTCTTTGGGCTTGGAGAGGATGGCCATTTGGGCGGGGTGATCGGTAACGAAAGTCGGATTAATTAAATTGGGCCGGCAAGCCGCTTTATATATTTCATCCATCATTTTGCACTTTCGAAAATCCTTGCCGATATCTATTTTTAATTCCTTAGCCTTTTTTTTGAAATCTTCGTCGGAAGCGGTTTCAATATCAAAATCCGCATATTTTTTCACCAAATCCCGGAAAGTTATCCTTTTCCAGGGGCGCTTAAAGTCCATTTTCCGGCCTTGATAGGAAAAACTAAGCCCCTTTCCTGTCCTCTTAAGCAATTCCTCAAAGAACTTCTCAACGAAATCCATTAATCCGTCTCTGTCCTGATAAGCCCAATAAAGCTCGAGCATGGTAAAATCGGGATTGTGGTGCTTATCAATCCCCTCGTTCCTGAAACAGCGGCCTATTTCATATATTTTTTCAAACCCTCCCACCAGTAGCCGTTTTAAATAAAGCTCTGGGGCTACCCTCAAATACAAATCCATATCCAAAGCGTTAAGATGGGTTTTAAAGGGCTTGGCTAAAGCTCCTCCGGGTATGGGCTGGAGAACGGGCGTTTCCACTTCCATAAAATTGTTTTCCGAAAAAATATTGCGCAATTCTTCCACTATCCTGCTTCTCATAACGAATTTCTCCTTGGCCTCGGGATTCATTATCAAATCAAGATATCTTTTCCTGAACCTTTCCTCGACGTCTTTTAAGCCGTGCCACTTTTCCGGAAGCGGCAGAAGGGACTTGGCTAAAATCTTAAAGTCGGAAACCTCCAGGGTTTTTTCCCCTCTTTTGGTTTCAAAAAGAATCCCTCCTAGCTCTACTATGTCGCCGATATCAAAATTATTTAAAAAGAATCTGTATTGATTTTCCCCCAGCTTATCCTGTTTTAAGTATCCTTGAATCCTGCCCGTAGCGTCTTCAATGTTGATAAAAGCCGAACCGCCGTGTTCGCGTACCGACATTATCCTGCCAACCAAAAAAAGCTTCGTCTTAGATCGGCAAAGAGCCTTAAATTCAAACAGAGCCTCTTCAACGGCATGAGTTCTCTTGCTTTCAATCGGATAGGGATTATATCCCGCCTTTTTAATGGCTTTGAGCTTTTCCAGCCTGGCCTTTTTTATATTATTTATCGCCATAACTAATTTAATATTAATCCATTTTTTCGATATAATCAAATAAGGAAAGTGGCTTTATTGGAATAACAAAAAACAGGCGGAAACGCCTGCCTTTTTGTTTTCCTTAATTACTCAATCTTAAGAATTTTATACTTTACTCTTCCTTGGGGGGTTTCCACTAAAACCGTGACTCCCTTGGGCTGGTTGACAAAAGCCCTTCCCAGCGGCGAATCGGCCGATATTTTATACTCAATGGGATTGGCTTCCTCGGAACCTACTATCTTGAATTTCTCTTTTTGGGCTCCGTTACTAACAAGGATGGTGGATCCGACCTGAGCAACATTTTTTGAAACGTTGCCCGGCATTATTATGGCATCGTTAATCAGTTCCTCCAGCTCCAGAATGCGGCCCTCCATAAATCCCTGCTCTTCTTTAGTCTCATGATATTCGGAGTTTTCAGCCAAATCGCCAAAGGAAATACATTTCTCCAGCCTATCGGCTATTTCTTTTCTCTTAACTTCTTTTAAATATTTCAACTCCTCTTTAAGTTTTCTAAGCCCTTCGGGCGTAAGATACTTTTGGTCCATATTGGTATTATCTAAATATACTCGACTGATAAGGACTGTCAAGGAGTCTCTCTTGTGGAAAAATACCAATCCAAAACTTCATTGGCCACCGGCAAAACCGCGGCCGGAATTCCTCGCGGAGTTCCTTGAACATTTTCCACCACTATGGTCAAAACTATTTCCGGATCGTCGTAAGGAGCAAAAGCCGTTATCCAGTTATGGTAAACATCTTCTTTCCCCGTTTGAGAAGTTCCTGTTTTTGCGGCAGCAGCGACAGGAAGACGGCTTAAAGAATAACTTGACCCTTCGGGTGAGGTGACCGCCTGCCTCATACCTTGGCGAACCGTTTCTAAATTCTCTTGGGAAACCGGCAAAACCTTTAAAATATCAGAGCCCATTTCTTCTATAATCTCTTTATTGGAATCAATAATTTCCTTAACTACTTTCGGCTGAAAAATTTTTCCGCCGTTGGCTATGGCCGCATAAGCTGATGCCACCTGGATGGGAGTAATGGAAAAAGGCCCTTGACCGATGGACAAATGATAGGTTTTACCGGTGGTCCATTCGTCATCCAAGTCGGGCAAAATGCCAACCCCCTCTTTAGGAAGATCAATGCCTGTCTCAAAGCCCCAATTGAATTCTTGCAGCCACTTTTTTATCTTCGTCGGACCGAGCCCCTTAAAGTCTTCGTAACCCCCGCCTACTTGATAGAAGAAGGTGTTGACTGATTCGGCAATAGCCCTCTTAACGTCGCTGGTGCCGTGATATTTCCAGTCGGCGTAGCACTGGGGTTCAGCTTCCGGGAACCAGGGATTCTCGATACATATTTGCAAGGGGGAATATATTTTGGTATCGGCTTGAATAATTCCTTCTTCGAGGGCAGCGGCGGCTATGAGAGGCTTAATAGTGGAACCGGTGGGATACCCGAATCCGGAGATGACTCTGTTAAAAAGCGGATCGCTGGGATTCGACTGCAGCGCTTCCCAATCTTCCCGAGATATGCCCTGGCTGAACAAATTGCCGTTGTAATCGGGCAAGCTCACCAAAGCCAAAACTCCTCCGGTATTGGGATCCAAGGCAACGGCGGCTCCGCCGGTTCCGCCAACTCTTTCTATGGAACCGGCCAAAGAAGAAGCTATTTTTTCCTGTAAGCCGGAATCCAGCCATAAAACCAAACTGTTGCCCGATTCGGGCATGGAAACTACTTCCTTGGAAATGGGCCTGCCGTAAACATCCCTTTCTACATAAAGCTCACCGGGCTTGGAAGTTAATACTTCGTCGTAGTAGCTTTCGAGTCCGGCTTTCTGGCCGGTTTTTCTTTTGTATCCAAGCAAATGAGAAAACAAAGAGCCCGATAAATATTCCCGCTCAGCGCTGTTGATTATTTCCAATCCGGGCAAGTTTTCTTTTTCCGCCTCCAGAATAATGATGCTCTGATGCGATATATTACGGGCTATAATAAACTCAGCCAGATTGGAATTATCTACCTGCTCTTTAATATCATTAAAATCCAACCCCATTATCTCTGCCAACTTCCGCAACACCGCATCCCTGACCGATTCCTCCTCCGGAAGATCGTTAGTGAGAACGGCCAAATCGAAACTGGGCCTGTTAAATACAAGCTGGTTCATATTCCTGTCGTAAATCACCCCTCTTTCGGCTTCTATCATGCGGACGGCGTACTGATTTTCTCTGGCCAGCTGTGAATATTCTTTACCGTCTATTATTTGTAGCTGGAAAGTTTTCGCGAAAATAAAAACCAACATCAGCAGAAAGACGGCTAAAAATCCCTGAAGGATGCGGCGGGAAATCGGCGTTTCCAATTTTTTTTCCGAAACCCCCATCTCTCTCTCCTTGTTGTGGGCCAGAGAATCAAGCAGTATTTCGGAAGGATCTATCTCCTTTCCGAATTTTTTTACTTTAAAGCTGGATAAGCGGGGACCTAACATATTTTTTTAGAATAAGCTGTATAAAAGCCGCTGCCAATAAGAGCAGAAGTACGTGGAATCCCAGGAACTGAGAAGAAAAAACATCCCAAAAAAATCCCCCTATCACCGCTGAAAACAGGCCGAAATAACTGTCGGGAATAAAAAGATTTATCAAAGCGACTGTTAGGACAATAAGGTTGGCGATGAATCCGAAAATACCAAAGTGGACCAAAAAGGCTGACTGGAAAATTGCCAGGAAATAAAATGCGATGATTAATAGTATTGCCCGTAAAAACATTAGAAATCTAAAATAATGAAAATTTGCCTTAGTTTTTCAACGGCAAAGAAAAGCTGGACCTCGGCTTTTTGGAACGGATTGGCATCATTTTTTTGGACTTCAGCCACTGATCCCGCCAACAATCCAGGCGGGAATATTCCGCTAAGCACGCTGGAAACCACTAAATCCCCTTTACTTATATCTATATCTTTAGGCAACAGCTCCAATGAAGCTCTTCCGTTTCCTTGACCCTTAAGTAGTCCGGTTGCTCCCGTTTCCGAAACTTCGGCGTCAAAGGAGCTGTTTTTGCTGGAAATCAGCACAACCCTGGAACGGTTGGCATACACTTCATCGATTCTGCCTACCGCAACTCCTTGCTGGTTGATTACCGGCATATTTTTTGAAAGCCCGTCTTTCGAGCCCTTATCTACAATTACAGAATCCTCGCCCAAGTCCTTGCTGATTACCTTAGCGGTTTCAACCTGAAACTCCTTCTCCAGCCCCACCCTCAAGGCATCTCTTAAAGCGGTATTTTCCTCTCTGATTTCTCTTAAAAGAACTAATTCGGCCATTAGCCGCTGGTTTTCCAAAGCCAAATTTTCATTCTCTTCCTGGAGGCTTTTTATGGCGGGAATAACCCCAAAGACGTCGGAAACCCTATCGCCGGCCTGCCAAAACCAGTTTTGAAGAGGCGAAGATATGTTATAGAAAAAGCTTTTCACCCCTCCCTGAAAAAAATTCATGGAAAGTATAATCAGAACCGCGGCTATCAAGGTTAATGCCTTATTTTTTCCGACTTTTAATTTCATACCCCGTTAGAAACCAGAGGCGAAAAAATTTTATCTCGTAAAATTATTTTCGCGCAACCCAGTTTAAGCTGTGTTTATTCTTTAAACTTCTTCTTAATAATGACTCTGTGCCCCGAAATCCTCGTTCTAACGGGGCATAGCTTTAAGTATTATATAGCATTTAAACCAAAACAAAAAGGCGCTTTAGCGGCACCCCGAAAAAATTCTTCGCTTCGCTCGGAATTATACGGGGCAGGGCTACCTGCTTAATAAAAAACGCACGCTACCTTATAGGCATTGTAAGGGACCGATCTACTTTCGCAGTAAAACTACTATCATCGACCCTGAGAGATTTCACTTCCGAGTTCGGAATGGAATCGGGTGGAGCACTCCCGGTATAGGTCCCTTACAATGCCTACAAATTTTTGCGTGCGTTTTTTATATCAGTATAGCTTTACCCCGTAGTGAAAACGAAGTTTTCTACCATGGGGCGCCGTTAAAACGCCCTTTTCACCCTGTTAAATGTTGCCTTGCAACAATTTCGTTTCAACGAAATTATTTAACGGGGTAAACTCGATCATTGATTGCCAGCTAAGCAGAGAATATTATGATGATCGATTAGTACTCCTCGGCTTAACGCGTTGCCGCGCTTCCACCTGGAGCCTATCAAGCTCATAGTCTCTGAGCGATCTTAAAGATTCCTAATCTTGGGGTAGGCTTCGAGCTTAGATGCTTTCAGCTCTTATCCCTTCCTAACTTAGCTACCCAGCAATGCCGTTGGCACGACAACTGGTACACCAGAGGTTAATTCATCCGGGTCCTCTCGTACTACGGATGACTCCCCTCAAGAATCGACGCCTGCGGTAGATAGGGACCAACCTGTCTCACGCATATTTATCATTTATTACTAAATGTATGGACTATACCACCCTCTTAATAATTTAAGAGGCCGACGTTTTATGGAAGATTTTACCTCCCATCCAGCCACATAAGTGGCTAAGTCTCTACGGGGTCAATAGTCTTTCTTTCCTTAAAGTTCTTTCGACTTCTAAAGAATTTCTGATTCGCTTTTTTGAATAGTTGATCTTCTGAAATAAATCGATTTTCTGAGCGATTCTCAGAAAGTCCTTAGCGGTTCCAACGCTTTTCCTCAATTTAATGATTTCAAGCATTAACTCCGCCTGTTTCTTCTTAAGCCTAAGATAAGGAAGCAAATTGCTTAATAAAACAATTATACCGTCCGAATCTCCGACTATAAATTCAACTATTCCATCATTGCGCTTTCTTATATAACCAATTCCCAATAATTTATTCAGCCGCTTAAGATGGTCCCCCTCCTTAGCGGACTGATAAAAGACAACTGCTGGTGAAATTTGGAACCTGTATCGATAAGTTCGATTGGGCTTTAATCTCACATGAATGCTGCCGTCTCCATCGAGAAATCCAGCTATATAAGCTTTTTCTTCTTTAGACAGTCTCATAATTGGAAAGACTACGACTTCCCTCGATATTATCCTAGCACACGACAGGTTGTTGGTGCAAGGACTTCATCGATATGAGTCGGTTTTTGCACTATTCATCGCTGAATAGTGCCGCCAAATTGACGGTCTGAACCCAGCTCGCGTACCACTTTAATGGGCGAACAGCCCAACCCTTGGAAGCTTCTCCACCTCCAGGATGTGATGAGCCGACATCGCTACGTCGGTATTTTTCTCCAATTACTTGGAGGATCGGACTATATCTTCATCTCACACCTTGCGAGAGCTGACGTATTAGCTCCTCAATGATTTTGAGGAACTCTGATCATTAAGATCAAGTCTCTACGGGGTTATAACCCAATTTTGTAATACATTGAAGGAATTAAATTTACCTTTAATAGCTCCTTCAATTTATTGATAGAAGAAGAGTAAAATCTTATTCGGTAATAATTTTTATCTTTGTTTAGATTGGCCATTAAGCCGATCTTCTTCAAACAATTCAGTAATTTTATCTGATAATTCTTACCGAATTGTTGAGTATTGAGATAAAAATTAGAATTTCCACATCTGCTTCCATCATCCATAAACCACACGCTTAATGCAACGGCATCAAGTTTTAAATTATCGGGAATAACTTTATGGCCATTTTTGTAAAATTTACTATAAAGTTTAGTAAGCTCTGGATGTTGTTTCGTATAAAATCGGTAGGCCACCCTCTTCCCATTGCCTTTCCTTATTTTTGGCCTAGAGATGCAAATATTCTTTAATTTCTTAAATTTCCAATCGGTATATTGTCTTTGAGAAAAAGAATGATTGATCTCCAAAAAGGCATTTTTTCTTCCTGAAATTATACGTAAATATCCATCGCCTAATATTGTCCCAATGATTAGTGATTTTTGATGTTGAGTTAAACTTCCCACGGTATTGTCCATATAATATTGGTTCATTATATCACATGGAGTTCACCGTTATAAGTCAGTTTTTTCGTTCCGCTTTAAGCGAAATACAGTATCGCTACTGTAGCACCCCGATATGTTAAGGTGCCGAACAGAGCCGTTGATATGGACTCGCGGGCTCTACTAGCCTGTTATCCCCGGGGTAACTTTTGGCTGATGATCTTCGGATTTTCTACAAAAATCCGTCGGTTCACTAAGTTCGAGTTTCCTCCCTGCGCGCAATATCCTGCTTGCAGTCAAGCCGGCTTTTGGCTTTGCCCTACCGCTCCGATTTCCATCCGGAGCTAGCCGACCTTATAAACGCCTCCGTTACTTTTTGGGAGGCAAGCGCCCCACTTAAACTGACCGCCTCCTACTGTCATCCGTTTTTAAGAACGGAATTAGCCTTATTATTTTGAAAGACAGGTGTTTCATTGACGGCTCCTCCGCCACCGAAATGACGGTATCAGTGCCTCCCTGCTACACTACGCATCCAAAACGATAAGACAATAGGAAGTTACAGTAAAGCTCCCGGGGTCTTTCCGTCTAGCCGCAGGTAACCGGCATCTTTA
>CAYXYS010000013.1:0-12585 GCA_964469735.1 uncultured Candidatus Saccharibacteria bacterium | reverse complement strand
CTGGGGGCTGACTCTAGCTTGGGAACTTAAAGTTTAGAATATCTTCGAGGAACAGCCTAGTCGAAACCGGACTGTCCGAACTAAAAGATATTCCTACCCCCAGCTTCAGAACTGTTTTTATTCTTACCATTTAAAACGGCGAATATCTTATTATAATCTATCATGAAAGATTTGTCAAGGTCCACCGAAACTAAAGCGGCCCCGGACGACCAAAATCTGGATTTAACCCTTAGGCCGAAAGACTGGTCGGAATACGTCGGCCAGGAGAAAGTAAAGAATAATCTGAGAATAATAATCGATGCCGCAAAAAAAAGAGGCGAGGCAGTAGATCACCTCATGTTTTACGGTTCGGCCGGACTCGGCAAAACCACCCTCGCCCACCTTATAGCAAAAGAAATGGGGTCTAACATAAGAGTGGTTACCGGACCAGCCATAGAAAAAGCCGGAGACTTGGCCGCTATTCTTACCAATCTTTCTGAGGGGGACGTCCTGTTTCTGGACGAAATCCACCGCCTTAATAAATTAATAGAAGAATACCTTTATCCCGCCCTGGAAGACTTCAAACTTAATCTTGTAATAGGCAAAGGGCCGATGGCCAGAACCATGACCCTTGATTTACCCCGCTTTACTCTTATTGGGGCCACCACCAGGCTGGCCCTTTTAAGCTCCCCTCTAAGAAACCGCTTCGGGGCCACTTTCCAGCTGAATTTTTACTCCTCGGAAGATATTGAAAAAATTATCCACCGCTCAAGCGAGCTTTTGAATATTAAAACAGACGCTAAAGCAGCCGCTCTTATAGCCCAATGCTCTCGCTGCACTCCCAGAGTAGCCAACCGCCTTTTAAAGAGAATAAGGGACTTTGCCCAAGTAAAAGGGAAAGGAGTAATTACCCTCGACATAGCCAAGCAAGCCCTGGGGTTCCTGGAGGTAGATGAAATGGGCCTGGAACCGGGAGATAGAAGAATACTGGACGCAATAATCAATAAATTCCAAGGAGGGCCCGTCGGGCTCCAAACTCTGGCTGCCGCCACTTCGGAAGAACAAGATTCCATCTTGGATATTTACGAGCCCTATTTGCTCCAAGTTGGATTTTTAAAAAGAACTCCCAGAGGAAGAATGGCCACTAAAGCAGCTTATCACCATCTAGGAATAAAGCATCAAGGCGAACAAAATCTCTTATGAGAAGTTTAGGGATTATTTTTATTCTTTTGGCTGGACTGATTTCAGCCAATTTTATTTGCGCCAGCGAAACAATCGACATAAACTCGGCTTCGCTTGAAGAATTAACTGAAATCATCCATATTGGAGAAGCGAGAGGAAAAGAATTAATTTCCCTAAGGCCGTTCCATTCCTTAGACGATTTGGCCAGGATAAACGGAATCAGCCAGGGGCGCGTCGAAGATATCAAAAAACAAGGATTGGCCTGGGTAGATCCCGGCTTATCCATAAATCTGAAATCCTCAGAGTTAGATTCCAAGAGCATCTCTCAAGAAACGGACGCTGCCCAAGGAGCGGATGCGCCGACTGAAAACAAAAACGAAGAGCGCCAAGCAGATAATCCCCCTCCCCTCTCTCTATATATAGGGGCCGGAATAATGGCGACTTTTTCGGGAGCAACTATCTTAATACTTAAAAAGAAATCGAAAAAGGAGTATAATAATATAGAACTATGAGCGGACATTCACACTGGGCTAGCATCAAACACAAAAAAGGAGCTGCTGACGCTAAACGGAGCAAGCTGTTTTCGAAATTGGCCAGGGAAATAACCATAGCAGCCAGAGAAGGCGGCGGCGATATCACTTTTAATTCTAAATTGAGAATGATGGTAGATAAAGCTAAATCCCTGAATATGCCCATGGAAAATATCGAAAGGTCCATTAAAAAGGGCACCGGAGAAATAGAAGGGGAGCAACTGGAACCGATCACTATTGAGGCCTACGGCCCCGGAGGCGTATCCCTTATTATTGAGGGCATTACCGATAATAAAAACAGAACCCTTGGGGAGGTGAAAAAGGCGTTGAACGAGCACGGAGGAAAAATGGTGGCCGAGGGAGCGGTTAAATGGATGTTTGACAGAAAGGGCATTATTGAAATAGACACATCTAAATCAGATAAAGCCAAGGATGATTTGGAGATACTCGCCATTGAATCGGGAGCTATTGATATTAGTTGGGATAATGAAACTTTGGAAGTGCATACCAACCCTGAGGACCTGGAAAAAGTTAGAAAAATTCTGGAAGAAGCAGGTGTTCAAGCGGAATCAGCCTCTCTTGGCTGGATTGCCAAGGAAAACATAGAAATAGGAGAAAAAGACAAAGAAAACTGCCAAAAGCTCTTTGAAGCTCTGGATGAAAACGACGCCGTCCAGGAAATTTATTCTAATACAAAAGAATAACTATGATAATACTGGGTATCGACCCGGGAACGGCTACCACGGGCTATGGAGTTATTAAAAAAGGCAAGCCTTTGCGTTTGCGTTGCCTGGAATACGGCGCGATTCGGACCGAAACGTCCTTCACTGACGCCGAAAGACTAAAAAAGATAAGCAAAGAGATTGCCAGGATAATTAAAAAACACGGCCCTGCAATTATAGCCGTAGAAAGCCTTTACTTCTTTAAGAACCTCAAAACCGCTATGCCCGTCAGCCAGGCCAAGGGGGTTATATTGCTGGCCGCAGCCCAAAAGAACCTGCCTATCAGGGAATTCACCCCTCCCCAGGTAAAAATGGCCGTAGTGGGATACGGCAAAGCCGATAAAAACCAAGTGCAGAAAATGATTAAGCTCATATTGAAGCTGGATAAGGAACCCAAGCCCGACGACGCGGCTGACGCCCTGGCAGTAGCGGTATGCTGCGCAAGCCACCTGGACGCCGACGAACGCCTTTTAGGGTCTTGACAGTTTCCGTCAGATTCTTATAATACTCTTGTAGAACCGAAACCTGGTTCTTTTTTAAAAGAGCCGGGTCCCCGAACCAATCTTTCAGTTGCCTGAAGTATGGTACGGGGCAAGCATTGCTTAAATCGACCTTAAGGTTTAATGCTCGCCCCGTAGTTAAATCCAAAGGATTTATACTATCGGGGTAAAGGTCGATAAAAACTGGAAACATCATAGAAATATGTTTTACGAGAAAGTTAACACTTTCGTCTCCGAGGACACTCCTGAAGAGGAGACTCCCGAGACTCCCGAGACTCCCGAGACGCCTACTGAAGGCGGAGAAGAGGGGGGAGAGGTAGGAGGCGAAGAAATGTAAAACAAAAACCCCGCCATTAGGCGGGGTTTTTGTTGGGTTAAATTATTTTAACAAACCTTCTCTTTCCCACTTGGATAACAGCTCCCTTTTTGGCCTCCACTGTTTCCCGCCAATCGCGCCGGGCTTTTCCGTCTATCTTAACCCCCCCTTGCTCCACCAACCGGCGAGCCTCCGCTCTCGAAAGGGCCATTCCAGCTTCAATAAGCAATTCCAGTATGTTTATGCTCTTCTTGGATATTTTCACTTCGGGAAACTCCGAAGGAGCCCGCTTCTGCCTGAACACCCGGTCAAACTCTCTATCTGCCTTAGAAGCGGCCCTTTTGCCGTGATAAATTTCCACTATCTCTCCAGCCAGCCTTCTTTTCAGCTGCGATGGATTTACTTTCTTTTTCTCTAAATCATTCTCGTATTTTTGGATTTCTTCTTGGGAAACTTCGGTTAGGTTTTGAAAATAGGAAATTATAAGTTCGTCGGGAATGGACATTATTTTCCCGTACATCTCTTCTGGGCCGTCGTCCAGCCAGACGCAGTTGCCCGAAGACTTGCTCATCTGTTTGCCGTCGGTCCCCAGTATCATCGGGGTGGTCATAACGAACTTTTCTTTCCCTTTCATTTTTTCCATCAGCTCTCTGCCTATAAGCATATTAAATACCTGGTCGGTGCCGCCCACCTCCAAGTCCACGTCCATAACAACGGAGTCATAACCCTGTAATAAGGGATAGAGGGTTTCATGAAGCCAAACGGTTTCCCCTTTATTCAGCCTCCTTTGAAACATGTCTCTTTGAAAAAGCTTCACCGCTGAAATATGGGAAGCAATATCTAATATTTCTTTTAACCTCAGCTTCAGAAGCCAGTCCCCGTTATATTTTATTTTAACCTTGGAAAAATCTAATATTTTCGAGGCCTGCTTCTTCCAGGTTTTTATGTTCTCTTTTATCTCTTTTTCCGTTATTTTAGGCCTGACGCTGTCTCTTAAGGAAGGATCCCCCGCCAATACGGTTCCCGTGCCGAACACCACAATAACCTCATGGCCCAAGTCGGCAAATTGCTGAAGTTTTCGGAGGGGTATGCTGTGGCCCAGGTGAAGCCTCTTGCTGGTGGGATCTATGCCGTTATACAGCCTTATTTTTCTTTTCTTCATTAAAGAAGCCAGGCCCTCCTTGGCCGGCAACACTTGTTCTACTCCTTTAGTTAAGACCTCCTCTATTTTTTGGAAATCGCTCTTCATTAGATTAAATTTACCCCGTACCGTATCTTTGGTCAATATGTCTGGCTTTAAAATTATAGCGTTAGTGCAAATTTTTCATAGATACGGTGTGGGGTTTATCATCTAATCAGTTTTATGACAAGTTTAGATTTATTTGAAAAAAGCCCGAAGAATGGTATAATTGGCAACGAGGCAAAAAATAGAGATTTTACCGATCTATGGCAAAACGCAAAACGCGGCGCCATTTCTTTAATAGGGGAAATAAGTGGCATCTGGCCCTAAAAATAGTTTTGGGCTGTTTTTTGTTTTCTGTTTTTTTTGCGACTGCCGTTTTCGTCTATTTTGCCAAGGACCTGCCCAGGCCGGAGTTATTTACGGAAAAACCTTTTGTTTTGCCAACTAAAATCTACGACAAGGAAGGAAAAACTCTTCTTTACCAAATATACGGGGAAGAAAAAAGAACCGTGGTTTCCTTGGATCAAATATCCGATAATCTCAAGTATGCGATTCTGGCCGCGGAAGACGCCAATTTTTACGATCATTTCGGCATAGATATGATCGGTATATTCCGTTCGGTAATTAAAAATTTCCAGACGGGCAGCCTAACTTACGGCGGCTCCACCTTGACTCAGCAGCTAATAAGGTCCAGCTTTCTAACTATGGATAAAACAGCCAGCAGAAAAGTAAAAGAAATTATTTTAACCCTTGAGCTTGAAAGAAGATATTCCAAAGACGAGATATTGGAGTTCTATCTCAATCAGGTCCCCTTCGGCTCTAACACTTACGGGGTAGAGGCAGCAGCCCAAACCTTCTTTAATAAATCGGCGGCCGACGTTTCAATAGAAGAAGCTGCACTGCTTGCTTCTTTGGTGCAGGGGCCCAGCTATCTTTCGCCCTACGGAAGCCACCGGGACGAGCTGTATGCCAGAAGAGATTACGTGCTGAACAGAATGAAGGATTTGGGTTATATTAACGAAGAAGAAGCTGTCAAAGCCAGGGAAGGCGAAGCCACATTTGCGCAGACAACAAATATTATCAAAGCTCCCCACTTCGCCCTTTATGTCCGCGAGTATCTGGAAAACAATTATTCCGATTATTTTTTACAGACCAAGGGATTAAAAGTATACACTACCCTCGATTGGGAACTCCAGCAGGCGGCTGAAACTGCCGTTCAAAATGGAGTTGAGCACAATAAATATTACAATGCCCATAATGCCGGGCTGGTGGCTATAAACCCCAATACGGGAGAAGTCCTTGCTATGGTAGGATCGGCTAATTGGTATGAAGCAGAATCTTATCCCGAAGGCTGCATCCCCGGGAAAACCTGCCAATTTGAACCAAAGCTCAACGTTACCGTTTACGGAGGAGGAAGGCAGCCGGGCTCGTCTTTTAAGCCTTTCGCTTATGCCAGGGCTTTCAAGGACGGCCTTACGCCAGACACCATAGTTTGGGATGTAAAAACGGAATTCAATCCTAATTGCACCTCTACAGCCATAGAAGAAAAGGATGGGTTCGACGGAGACTGTTATCATCCTAGAAACTATACGGGAAACTTCTCTGGTCCTGTTACTCTCCGCGAAGCGCTAGCTCAATCTATTAATGTTCCAGCGGTAAAAGTTCTGTATATGGCGGGATTGTCTGAGACAATTAATTTGGCCAAAAGTATGGGCATTACCACCCTTAATCAAAAACCCTCCTGGTACGGGCTGAGTTTGGTTTTGGGAGGCGGCGAAGTTAAGTTGATAGATATGGTATCGGCTTACGGAGTTTTTGCCACCGAAGGATACAGCGTCCCTCCGGTTTTTATATCAAGAATAGAAGATTCTGAAGGTAATATAATAGAGGAAAACAGGCGAACCCCGAAAAAGGTTCTCGACAGCCAAACAGCAAGGCTTATCAGCGACATTCTTTCAGATAACGAAGCAAGGGCTCCGCTTTTCGGCTGGAATTCTCCCCTGTACTTCCCGGGCTACGACGTAGCTGTTAAAACCGGCACTACCCAGGAATATAAAGACGCTTGGACTATCGGTTATACTACTTCCATAGTAGCCGGAGTTTGGGCTGGCAATAACGACGGCACGCTCCCGGACCAAAAACCGGGACTGGTTCTCGCCTCTCCTATTTGGAATGAATTTATGCAGACAGCCTTAAAACTATACCCCAGCTCTAAATTTAACGAACCCATCCCCGTCAAAACAGAAAAACCTGCCTTAAGCGGAAAAATAAATAAGGATGACCCTCATTCTATCCTTTATTACGCAGACAGGTTTAACCCTCTAGGTGACGAGCCGGAAAAACCGGAACTGAACGCCCAATACACCAACTGGGAAGAGGCTATTAAAGCTTGGATTAAGAATAATCCAAGCTGGGCTACGACGCTTTAATCGGCATTACAACGTAAAGATAATTAACGTCTCCTTCCGGCCTCACTAAAGCGGGGCCCTCCTCCCCGTTTAGTTCCATAATAACGTTCTTGCTTTTTATATTATTAAGCCCATCAATTAGAAATCTGTAATTGAAAGATATTTCCTTTTCTTCGCTGTTGTTTTGACTTATCTTGACCGGCAGAAAGCTTTTATTCTCGCCAAGCTCGGGATTCTGAGAAAGTATCTCAATACCTCCTTTTTTACCGTCCACTATTATTTTTACTTCATTGCTTTTTCCGCTGAATATACTGGCGGTTTTTATTTGATTAATAAACTTATCTTTTTCAATAATTAACTGAGTCTCGTATTTTTTAGGAATAATACCCTGATAATCAGGGTATTCCCCCTCTATTAAACGAGAAATGACTTGTACTTCCGGGTGGTCTGTTCCAGTCATTGGATATTCAAATAACACTTGATTGGCTGATATGTATATTTTTATTTTTCCTTCGTATTCAGAAAAAATATTAACTATTTCCCTGGCTGGTTTCTGGGGAAGAATAAACGATAGCTCCTTGTTTGGGCCTTTTTCAAAGCTTAATTTCTTTTCAGCAAGCCTAAAACTGTCGGTGGTGGTAAGCCTTAGTCCGTCTTTTTGAAAGTTAAAATAAACCCCGGAAAGCTCGGGCCTAGCCTGATTTACGGTAGTAAAATCCACTACTTGGGATATTCCTTCGTATAACACTGAACTGTTTATTTCTATAGCCCCGTTATCTTCGATTGTCGGAATAATAGGAAATTCCTCTGATGATTGTCCTTTTATTTTAGTATTATATTCTTCACATTGGATAAAAAGGTCTTGATTTTTAGAATTGATGGTTATTTTCTTGTCGGGGAGTAGGTTTATAAAATTCATTAAAATTTTAGCCGGCACGGTAATTTCTCCTTCTTTTTCAGTTTTAATTAAAGTCCAATATTTAATTCCCAACTCCAAATCGGTAGATGATAAATTTAAAAAATTTTTTTTAGCTGAAATTAAAATATTATTTAAAATCGGCAAAGTTAAATTTTTCCCAGCTACTCTCCCGACTATGTTTAATCCCTTACTTAAATTTTCTTTTAATATTATTATTTTCATATTTAATTATTTATTATTACTATTATTATTCATCCTTTTAATTGTGGATTACCCCTTAAATCACACTTAAAAATGGGGTTATTAAAGTGTGGACTCTTTTGTTAATTATTATCTAATTTAAGTTACTGATTTTTAGATTTTTTTTCTTAACTTATTTTTCCCCGGACTATCCTTTATTTCTCCACACATTATTCAACAACCAATTAACACTACATCCTGTAAATTTGCTCTTTTATTAAATTAATTTCATCGGACAACCCTTCGTTTTTTTCCACCTCTTTCAGTATTTTATTATAGGCGTGAATAGCGGTGGTGTGGTCTTTTCCCCCGAATTTAGTCCCTATAAACGGGAAAGAACTCTTTAATTCTTCCCTTAAAAGATACATGGCAATTTGCCTAGGTCTTACAATTTCTTTCTTTCTAGAGGTAGCCAATAAATCTTTTTCTTTTACGTCGAAATAAAAGGAAACGGCCCGGATTATTTTTTCAGGGTTGGCTACTTTAGTGGGCGAAAATATTAGATTTTTTAAAAGGGTTTTAGCGGTATCTACCGTCGGGGCTTGGTTGTTGAGCTTCTGATAAGCAGCCAAACGATTAAGGGCACCCTCTAATTCCCTGATGTTTCTTTGGATGTTAGCCGCTATATATTCTATTATATCTTCCGAAAAATTAACTTTCTTTTCTTGAGATTTACTTTTTAAAATAGCCACCCTTGTTTCGTAGTCTGGAAGGCTGATATCGGCTATCATTCCTCCTTCAAACCTGGATCTCAACCGCTCTTCTAGCGCGGAAATGGCTTTCGGCGGCCGGTCCGAAGATAAGATAATCTGCTTGTTCTTTTCATATAAGCCGTTGAATATATGAAAAAACTCTTCTTGACTTTTTTCTTTGCCGGCAAAAAACTGGATATCGTCGATAATCAAAACGTCAATATCTTTATATAGCGACTTAAATTTATCTATATTGTGATTTTTAATGGAGTTGACTATTCCCGAAGCAAATTTTTCAGAAGAAACGTATTTAACTCTCTTTTGAGAGAATTTTTTTATTACCTCATTGCCTATAGCCTGGAGCATGTGGGTTTTTCCCAACCCCACTCCTCCATAAACAAAAAGCGGATTGTAAACGGAACCGGGGTTATTAGCTATAGCCCAGGCCGCGGCGTGAGGCAGTTCATTAAAGGGACCGACTATAAAATTATCGAAAGTGTAGCGGGGGTTGAGATTACTGTTTTTATCCACCTTAAATTCCTGGAACTCAAGTTGAGACTCCTGGGCGGGAATATCGACCGGAGAGCTGCTTACAGGTAAAGAAGATACCGCTCCCGGCCTGGCTACCATATATTTAACCTCCTTTATTTCTTCATCTAAACTGTGGAGGATTTTGTGTATGGTTTTGTTATATTTGTTTTCCAGCCACTCCTTGGAAAAATTATTAGGAACGGCTATTACCACCCGCCCTCCTTTTTTAGATATAATACCGGTATTTTTGAACCAGGTGGCAAAATTAGCCTTGGAAATATTAAATTGTATCTGGGCAAGCAGAGCCTGCCATAATTCTTCTTTATTCATAAGTCCACTGAACTATTATATCACACGTCAAAGAAAAGAAAAATGAACGTAATTACTCCCAACCCTGTTAATAAATTGTGGAAAATATGTTAAGAATTCGTTACCCAAATCAGCTCCAATAACCTGGTTTGCCGTTTTAAGGTTGTTGTGATAAGATAAAAAATGTTTAATCATTAAATTACTAAAATGAGCTTAACTTACCAGCCCAAAAAGAGAAAAAGAAAGAAGGCCCATGGTTTTAGGGCTAGAAGCAGAAAAAAGGGAGGAAAAAAAGTTCTATCCAAAAGAAGAAGAAAGAAAAGGGCAAAATTAACCGTATAATTGCATGCTGCCGGGTTTCAACCGCCTTAAAAAAACCAAAGAAATAGAAAGAGTTTTTAGAGAAGGTAGGGGGCTTAAGGAAGACAGCCTGCTGCTTAAGGCGGCTCCAAACGGTCTTAGGTTAATCCGCTTTGCTTTCGTGGCCGGGCAAAAAGCCTCCAAGAAGGCCGTCGAAAGGAACAAGGTTAAAAGAGCGCTGAGGGAAATAGTTAAGAGCAGGATCACCGAAATTAAACCGGGGTTTGACGTGGTAATAACGGCTCTTCAAGGGTCGGCGGGCAAAAGATTTGAAGATCTGGAAAGGACAACGATAAAACTTCTTAAAAAAACAGGACTGTTAAATGATTAAGAACATTCTTATTTTTTTTGTAAAATCCTATCAGGCGCTACTCTCCCCTCTTTTGGGTAATCGTTGCCGCTTTTATCCCAGCTGTTCCGAATATTCTCTACAGTCGCTGAAAAAGTACGGAGCTGCCTCCGGGAGCCTCAAAAGCTTTAGAAGAATATTAAAATGCCACCCCTGGAATCCCGGGGGTGTGGACCTCCCTTAATTTATGGATTTTTTAATTAACACATTTAATACCGTATTATACCAACCGCTGTTTAACGCCCTGATTTTGCTTTACCTTTATATCCCGGGGCACGACTTTGGTATAGCTGTCATTTTATTAACGATAATAATTAAGCTCATTCTCTATCCCCTAGCCTCTAAGGGCATAAAGTCCCAAAAGGCGCTGTCGGCTCTTCAGCCGAAGATAAAGGAAATTCAGGAGAAATACAAAGACGACAAAGAAAAACAAAGCAGGGAGATGATGGAGTTTTACAAGAGAGAGAAGATAAATCCTTTTTCCGGATGCTTGCCTCTTCTCATACAGATGCCTATCCTTATAGCTCTCTTCAGACTTTTTTGGAACGGCTTCGGTCCTGAGAAAATGGGCTTTCTTTATTCGTTTGTTCCCAATCCCGGCGCCATTGATACCACTTTCCTGGGCATAATGAACCTGGCCGAACCTTCGATTATATTAGCCCTGATAACCGGAGTCGCCCAGTTTTTCCAAACCAAGATGGTAACTCCGAAAAGCAAAAAATCCTCCAAGGACGGGCCCGACTTTTCTCAGGTCATGCAGAAACAAATGCTGTACTTTTTCCCCGTGTTCACCGTCTTCATCCTCTGGAGGATGCCTTCCGCCATTGCTTTATATTGGCTGACAACCACCGCCTTTACAATCGCCCAGCAATATATTATTCTGAAAAAGAATGCTCCATTGGAAACGAGCACCACGGGGCACAAGGCGATTAATAAAGACAAGGTTGGATAATTAAATATAACCTAATCTAGACTGCGCGAAACAATTTTATAAATAAAATTATTTCGCCACTGGTTTCTAACAGGGGATGATTCAAGAGAACTTAAGTAAAATCAAAGAATTAATCGGAGAGTTTTTTAAGAAAACCGGCCTTCCGGTTGAGATTAACGTAAAGGAAATACAAGACTCTACCATACCCGTTGATATTAAAACGGACGACCCTCAGCTTTTAATCGGAGAACGGGGACAAACCCTCCAAGAAATGCAAAACCTCTTAAGGATGGTTTTAAGGAAGCATTTAGGTAGAGAAGAACGCTTTTTCGTGGATTTGGACATTAACGACTATAAAAAAAAGAAGGTCGAATATCTAAAAGAGATTGCCAGGTCCGCCGCCGACGAGGTTTATCTTTCTAAGAAGGATAAGGAGTTGCCGCCGATGTCAGCTTACGAGAGAAGGGTAATTCATATGGCTCTGGCGGGAAGAAGCGACGTGGTTACCGAGAGCGCCGGGGAGGGCCAGGGCAGAAGGGTGGTGATAAAAGTTCACCCTTAATTATAGAAATTGCTTAAAACAAAAAAGCGCCCCGGAATGGGCGATTTTTTTATTCCTCTGAAGTTTGTAGTTCGACTACGACCCAGATGGTCCAAAGCGGGAGGACGCCGATAAAAGTCCAAGGGAGAAACTCCCCAATAATAGACAGCGGCCTTATCCATTTTAGCCTTTTGGCCCATTTGGCGGCCTTAGTGGTTTTTCTTGCTGTTTTTGCCTCTTTTGCGGCGGATCTCGCTTTTTTAATATCTTCTCTTGAAGGAAGCTTTTGAGAGGGATCTGCGCCTCGCATTATAGATCTAAAATAACTCCAGCCCCCAATAAAAATTAAACCGATGACATCGGTAATAAAATAATCGTCTGCGAGGAAAACGGTGAGGAGTATGCCCCCTATATCTACGAGAAGGGCTATGGGTAATATAATAAGCGCTTCGGGGCTCAAGAGCTTCATATAATTATTCTTTTTTTAATGCCTTTTTAGCCTCGCGTATTTTGGCTACTTCTTCCGGGGCGGTGGTGATAAACTGGTCTTCAGAATAAGAAGCGACTACTTTGATAGCAACGTGCTTTTGGCCGGCGAAAAATATTCCCTCCCCCACCTGGCTGCCAACCAGCAGCTCTTTTTCCCAGTCGCTGAGGGTAAAGGTTTTTTTAACTGTTTCAGCGGTGGCAGTGCTTTGTTTCATTAAGAGCCTTAAAGCAGAATTTGTAATAATCGGTTTTCCGTAGTCGGATTTCATAAAGTCGTTTATGTCTTGCGTTATGGTGGTAACTCCCAGCCAGTATTTTCTGCCCCGCTTGGTTATTCCGTAAAGGAAGGAGGCTCCGTCTTCGGTTTGCATCATCCACCAAGCTTCGTCCACCACGAAAATTCT
>CAYXYS010000012.1:0-12773 GCA_964469735.1 uncultured Candidatus Saccharibacteria bacterium | reverse complement strand
AAGAAACCTCGCCCCAGCAACAGCAAGAAGAAACAGCTTCAGGGCTACAAGAATTTGAAGATGCAGAAAAGCCGATAGGGGAATCCGAAGAGCGGCCCGAAGAAGAAAACCAGCAGGAGGAGGAGGAAGAAGAGAATGCCCCTGAAATCAACCAAATGATGCTTGATTTCGGCTACTCAATCCCCGACACGCCTAGAATAATCGACACTATTATCGTCCACAGCGTATACAACGCCCTGGGGGGAGACGTTTACAGCCTGGACGGAGTTTTGGAGGAATATGAAATGTACCAGGTAGCTGCTCACTATCTAATAGACAGGGACGGGACCATTTACCAAACCGCGCCCAATGAGGCTGTCGCTTATCATGCCGGCCAAAGCCAAATGCCTGACGGCCGAACCGGCGTTAATGATTTTTCCATAGGAATCGAGCTTATAAATTCCCAAGAAGACAGCCCTACGGAATCCCAATATTTATCTTTGGCTTCGCTGGTAAATTACTTGAGAAAAAGTTATTTTGTCCCTGACGAAAATATTTTAGGCCACAGCGACATTGCCCCGGGAAGAAAAACCGACCCCTGGAATTTTGACTGGCAGTATTTTAATTCAAAATTAGAATAAGCTGAACTGGGGAAAAGATGTGGAAAAACAGGCGGCAAAACCTGTCTTTGTTCGTAAAACACGTTTTGGGCCCGAACTTGACCGGGTCTTTTGATTATGAGATAATGTAATCAGCACCTTTCAGCTGATGCCTTAGCAGTAAAGCTGGGTTTCGGCTTACATATAAAGAGGCGGTTGCCTCTCAAAAGGGACTAAGCTCCATTTTTTAAAAAACATCGCGGGCTTGCTAGTCCCTTTTTGTTTTTTGTTTTTTTTCTGGTATTATTAAATTACAGTTAAATATATGGACCCCGTTAGAAGTCTAAGACAGAAAAAAATTAGATTAACTTTTTCTGCCAGGCACTAACGGGGATAAAATCAATAACATAAGTCCGTCAGAAATCAGCATAATAACTGTATAATGACGACTTCTAACGGGGTGGATAAAAAACTAATTCAAGAACTAAAAGAGCGCCTGGAAAAAGAAGAGGAGATCGTTAAAAGCGAACTGCAATCTATCGCCAAGAAAGACCCCGACCTGAAAGACGATTGGGACAGCAAGTTTCCCAAGATGGACGGCGAGTTCGGCGGAGCGGCCCTGGAAACGGGCGCTGACGAGGTTGAAGCTTACGGAAACCGCCTGCCGGTGGAATATGCTCTAGAAATAAAGCTAAGGGACATAAATATAGCCCTGGATAAGATAACAAAAGGGGAGTACGGCAAATGCGAAAACTGTAAGAAGAACATAGACGAAAAAAGGTTGAGAATATATCCCGAAGCCAGACTTTGTATGGACTGCCAAGAGAAATAATCCAATCGGATAAAAAACAAAAACCGCTACAAGCTAAGCGGTTTTTGTTTATCTAAGGACTAGGAAACGAACCTTTCTACTATCCCAACCAAAAAATAGGCTACTGTGCCCATTAATAAAAACCAAATAAGAGAAAATTCCAACATTTTAGGTTTTAGTATATGTATCCTTTAATTATGGGGTCGCCGATTGTAATCCATCTGTAATTCATTTCTCCCCAGCCAATATAATTCATTTCGGATATCTTTATTTTATCCCCTTGAACCTGTTCAACATAGCCGACGTGCCCGAATATCCTGTGGCCCTCTAAAGATATCACCGCTCCCGTTTGGGGTATGCAGTACCTGCCCGAACAGGTGGGATATCCCTCAGCTATCGCATTTGGCATCCAGTCTGCGGCATTACCCCAAGAGGGAATGGCTCTTTGCTGGGCGACCCACCAAGTACACTGCCCGTACGGAAAAGCATGAGATTTGCCGTAGAAATTGTTGGTACTGAGGTTGGCAACGCTTGAGCTAGGAAGGCTCACGGATGAGTACGAAGGCATCTGTCCGCCCGGTATTATAAGTTTGTCTCCTTTATAAATATCTCCCTTTATATCATTAAAAGCAATTATATCCCCTGCCTCAGCCTTATATTTTACGGCCAAAGCTCCCACAGTGTCTCCCGATTTTACCTCGTGAACGACTCCTGAAACCGGCAATATTAACAGCTTTTGGCCCGGCTGTATAATCACTCCTCCAATGTCGTTGGCCCAAATAACCGTATCGATTGAAACGCCGAATTTCTTGGCTATTCCCCAAAGGCTGTCTCCATTCTGAACGGTATATTCTATTATCTCCTTCCTATTAGTCTCATAATCGGCTCCTTCGGCCAAAGCCCCTAAAACCTGGGGAGTAACGGTAATAGGAGGAGATATGGCGGCCAAGCTGTTTTTTTCTATCAAGGTCAGATCCGGAGACTCTTTTATCCTCTCCGTGGGCATTAAAAAGGCCCCCGCATTAGACTGGGGACCGTCGTTTAAAAGAAAGCTGTTAACGTTTGTAGATGAAGGAGCGGCAACAAGAGTAATGACTACGAATAAAGCCACTGCTAGGGAACTTAAATAAAGTAAGGGATCTTTCTTAGAACCCTTTAAGTACTCGCTAACCGCCGTTAATCTGCCCTTCAGCCAATTAACTTTTTTAGGCCCTATCCACCTTTCTGCCTTAATTACCGTTTTACGGGCCAAATCTGGTATGCTATCCATATTCAAACTCTTCTTTAAGAATACCAGCCTTGGAGAGGCGGGTCAAGTCCGATTATCCACAATATGCTACAATTATCATATGGATTCAATCTCTTCCAAAAACCCAAAATTCCTACTCAAACAATACCAAGCCCGGCCTTCCAAGCGATTCGGCCAGAACTTTTTGGCTGACAGGAGGATTGTAAGAAAAATAGTAAAAGCGGCGGAGATAACCAGTAAAGACACTGTTTTGGAAATAGGGCCTGGAACCGGAGAGCTCACAAAGGAGATTGCAAAAGCAGCCGGCAAGGTTATTGCAGTGGAAAAAGACCCTAGAATGATCCAGATATTAAGAGAAACGCTGAAAGGCTTTACTAATGTTGAAGTTATTCGTGGAGATATCAGGAGGCTAAGCCTCCCTCAAATTGATGGAGGCTTAGCCTCCCTCAATTACAAAGTGGTAGGCAATCTGCCTTTTTATCTGACCGCCCCGGCTATCAGGAAGTTTTTAGAAAATACACGGGTGAAACCCGTGTATTTGGTGTTGGTGGTACAGAAAGAAGTAGCGCAAAGAATTTGCCAAAAGCCTCCAAGGATGAATCTTTTGGCCGTATCCGTACAGGCTTACGCCGAACCGAAAATCATTTTTTATATCTCTAAAAAATTTTTCTGGCCGCAGCCGGAAGTCGATGCGGCGCTGATTAAAATAACGCCCAAAAACGTCCCGATAGGGGATACGGATCTTTTCTTTAAAATCGTTAAAGCGGGTTTCTCTCAACCCAGAAAACAGCTGAGCAATAATTTATCCCGCTTAAATTTTTCTTCAAAAAACTTAAGCGGGCAGGCAAAACAACTAAAATATGATAAAAAGAAAGCGAAAGAATGGCTTTTAGAAAACGGCGTTGAGCCCAGCCGAAGGGCTGAAACTCTTTCTTTGCGGGAATGGATGAAGCTGGCCGGAAGTTACGATTATTGACAATAATTAAAAAAAAGTTGTAAAGATTAATATCGCACTTTAATTCGGAAATAAGGAGGGGAAGAGATGTCTGATGTATCTGTATTTGGACTAGGTGAATTCTTTGATACCTGGGGGAGACTATGGTATCCGGACAGCTGGACAAGAATGCCGTCGTGCGGGCCGGTAGGGGGTATATGCCTTTTACTCCTTTTTATAGGAGGCATCGCATCCATCTTCATTTTCATTGGAAGCAACCACTGGCTTATCAAGATCGCCGCTATTGCCATTTTTGTGTGGAGCTTGCCGATATTAATATCGGGTCTAATCGGACTTCTGATTATTTTTCTTGTGCTCGCACTAATTGGCAAGTCCGGTCCCTTAATTGAAATGGTACTAAAGGGATTAACGCCTACGCGCACCATAAGAAAAAGGGACAATGGCACTTGGGACGTTTATGAGCTCGGTGAAGATGACGACTAAAGTTTTAAAAAGCCACCCTATGGTGGCTTTTTTAATATACCTCCAGGTCTTGACAAAACATTAAAATTGTAGTAGTATTCGAATATACTAAATCTGCTATTTTAAAAATTTTATAGGAGGGAAATCGAATGAAAAAGAAGTGGATCGCCGTGACGGTTGTCGTTCTCATCGCCTTAATCGGCTTCTTGGCTTGGAATTTTATGGGAAGCCAAGCCCCGCCCGAAGAGACAATCAATCTACCCGAAGAAGGGGAAGTAAGCGTCAGCGAAGCTAACCTTCCCTCCCAGTTAAAAATCGACTGGGAAAAAAGAGGCGTGGACGAATTCGAGCTGGTCTTGAAGGGGGCCTTAATAAACGTTTCCGATCAAACGGTCAAACTGTCTTCAATCGTCTTTTATCTAGACGGAGAAAAGATGGCCAACTGGCCTAAAATGATGACCATTCAGAAAATCACATTGAGGCCTGGAGAAAGTGAAGCGTTCAGGGTTGGAGGAATATACTCCAGCACGAGCAAGGTGGTGAAGATTGAAGTTGAAGGCTTTGAGATTGTCGAGCCTCAGACTGCTCCCACGACGCCATCTGAACCAACGCAAACACCCCCCACCAGCGAACCACCTACCGTTTCATATCCACGAACTTTCAAGGAAGCACCGGATAGTCCCCAAGGACCAGACGAAGTAGCGGCAGCATTTGTTTTCTACTGCTCCGAAGGAAAAATCCAGGAGGCTGAACAGCTTTTAACCCAGGGGGCACTTGATAAACTCAATGCCGAAGGAGGATTAGAGCTACTCTCACAGAAGCTCGGGGGACCGATTGAAAAACTGGTCTTCATTGAACCAGACCGGATTGACGAAGAGAGTGCTGACGTCTACTACACTATCTACTTCGAAAAATCCGATTCTGTTGAAGCCTCCGCCTATCTAATCCTAAAGAATGGAACGTGGAAAATCGACCTCTAAACAAAAGGGCGTTTGCTAAGCAAACGCCCTTTTAATTTGAAACTATCTTATAGGCAAAACAACGACTGAACCCATAGGAACGCTGCCCAAATAACTGTCCCCTGTATCAAAATTAGGATCGCTGGTGGTAAAAACTTCGCAATTGCCTTGATAATTACTTCCCCTGCAAAGAGCAGCCAGCCACTTCCCAGGATTATTTATTTCTATTGACCAGACGTCTTCGCTCGTATTTAGTTGAGGCTGGGAGGTTTGAAAGGGGCCCCAGCAATGCCCAGCCCCCCCAACCCCAAAAAAAGTAAGGAGACCCGTGCATCCATCACCGCAAGTGCCCCCACTGGAGGAACAAACTTGATAGCATTCGTTGCCGCATCTTTTATTATATTCCTCTATTTCATAAAGTGTAACTCCCTCTCCCCCAAAAGCGTTGGACTGGACAAAAAGCGTAACAGAAGAAACTCCTCCTACATGGGAAACATTATTGTAACCATTATTGCAACCGTCGCTGAGGCACACTGCGATTTTTCCTTTGTAATTGTCGTGCTCATGTAAAACCGCCCCGTAGCTGAAATTATCAGGATTTACGAACTTAATAGAAGCTACGCTGTCATTTAACTCGCCTAAGCTCGGCGTGGAGTTCGTAAAGACTTCGCAATTTGCGCCACCGGCATCGCGGCAAAGATAAATACCCGGCGTGATTCCCGGAGTTAATTCGGATTCTTTTAACTGCGGGTTAATTACGACCAATTGGGGGTTTATGGTTGTAAGAAGTATCCAAGAGCCCAAGATGACTATAAGCCCTATTATTCCGGCAAAAATCTGATCTCTAGCGTCAGACATAGTAGCGGGATTGCCCGCCGAGGTTAAGTAGCGGACGCCGCCATAAATTAAACTTAAAAATGCCACCAAACCGGCTATAGTAATGCTGAAATTAAAAATATATTTTACGTACTCGGGAAGAAGCGGCGTTTCTGAAATCGTAGCTTCGCCCATTTGGGGTAGGGGAACCTCCAGTTCCCTTTGGGCAAAAACAAAACTGGCCGACAGGAGCAAAATAAAGAATAGGGGGAGTATTAATAAAAGTTTTTTAGATCTCATAGGTTATAGTTTAATAATATCACAATTCCGAATTATTAAAAAATTTCAAATGAACAGCAAAAATAATTATCGAAACGAGCCGGGTCCTGCGATGTGGGGCCGTAGCAGTCGAGTATTAAATTGTCTTCCTGGTCATAAAAGTTGTACCATTCATTGGCAGTAATAAAAGAAGAGCAGCTATATAATTGCTTCCAAATTACCCTCTCTTCCCCTAAAAGCGCCTTTCTTTGTGTTTCTTCTGTATTATAGCAATTCCCCAACCGTGCCTGGGAAATATCCAATTTTTCAAAAATATCCGAGATCCTGAGTCTTTCTTCTAATTCGGAACCGTCAATAAGCCTGGCTGTTTCTTTTTTAGAAAGGATAATTTGGCTATGATTATTCGTTATTCCAGAGACAAAACCATTAATTAGGCCATTCTTGGGAGCGTCCCCGGGACAAGTATTGCCAGTACAGGGTAATATGTCGCAGTAGCTGCAGTCCCAACAACATTGAGCGTAAGCTACGGGAATTTTAAGCCAACCCAATAAAAATCTATCCAATAAGCTGGCTTCTCCTCCGTCTCCTCCGTCTCCTCCGTCTCCTCCGTCTCCTCCGTCTCCTCCTTCTCCTCCTTCTCCTCCTTCTCCTCCTTCTCCTCCGTCATCTCCCTCTTCTTCGGGACACGGCTCACAACAGGTCTGTTCAACCCAAATACATTCTGTGTGGCAGTTAGACGCTACGCAACTGCTGGGATTGGCGGTTTGAACTAGGCTTTCTGCGTTGGTTATTTCCTGTTTCGCATTATCGTTCGCGCTATCCAGCTCTTCTAATATGCTTTTAGCCAGCTCTTCAGCGTTATCTACCGCTTCACCTATAACTATTTCTGGTTCGCAAACCGTTCTTTGCTGTCCATCGGGAATAAATACGACCCCCCCTTCGTCTCCCAGGTCTAAATCTTCAATGGTTGTGGAATAAAATATCTCGCTGCAATAGAAATTATCCAAACGATAAGTATTATCCGATCTTATATAATCGAAGGGATATTGAGGTTCAGCCCCGGATATTTCTTCATCGTCTTCCAGCCTTTGCCTATACTGTCCAAAACTGTTATAGCCCAAAAGAATTTGAGATTCGCCATTCTCGCTCAACGCAAGAGAACAACTCTTAATGATTGCCTCGGCCTCTAAAAGGTCTTCGTATATCTTTCTAAATCCTAGCCTCTCTGGCTCGTCTGGTGATCCGTTAATTACAACGTCAAGTTCCTCTTGCCAGTATTTTAAACCCTCTTCTTTGTCTAATTCTTCGGTAATATCCTCTCTCCTGGAATCGATTTCGCCTCTTACCGGACAAGGGTCTCCTGCACAATATCCACCACTGCACTCACCCGCGCAGGTCGGAGAGGTCCTAGAACAAGTACAACCGGCGGTTAAACCGCGAAGCTCTTGGCTTTTATCTTTCACCTCTTCTGAAACTTCTTGAATGTTTTTCAGAATCTCTTCAATTTCAGCCAACCTCTCCTCTAAAAATAATTCTTCTATAAGGCCTCCCATTGGAATTTCCTTATAATGAAGAATCGGTGGTTCTTCCGGTTCCACTTCAATTATAGGCTGTTCAGGAAAAATCACCCTCTCTGGACTGCTGAGCACTACTAATTGAGGATTTATGGTTGTTAGTATCAAATATGAACCGAACAGGACTGCCAAGCCTAGGAAGGCGGCCCAAATCTGCTTTTTGGAGTCGCCTTGTTTTGCCGGGTCTCCCGCTGAAGTTAAGTACCGTAAACCGCCGGAAACTAAAAGTATAAAAGCTACTATTCCTGATATTCCTAAAGAAAAATTAAAAATATATTTAACATATTGAGGGAGCGTAATAGTGGTTTCGTCTAAAGAAACCCCACTAATTTCCGGATAATCTACTTCTAGGCCTCTTTGAGCAAAAACGAGGGAGGTTGTTATAAAAGATAAAAGAACTAAAAGTCCGATAATCACCATCTTTTGGTATGGGAGCCTTTTCATATTTAAATAATAACAAATTGTACCCCTTTTACCAATGCTTTTGCTGTTTTATTGTCTTTTGTGGTATAGTATAATAAACTTGTAATTAAATTTATCCAATTATGGATTTTCTCGGAGGACTTGCTAGTATCTTCGCTAAATTATTCGGCCTAATTGCCAATATCGGCGGCACTATAACCGGAGCATTTTTAGGGGTATCTGTTTTATTGTTTAATTGGGTAACCTCCGATGAATTTATTTCTCTTTCTTATACTCAACTAGACAATCCCTTTATAGAAATCGGCTGGACGCTGACAAGGGATCTTACTAATATTTTCTTTGTAATAGCACTGATAGCTATAGGGCTAGGAACCGCCTTAAGAAGAACGGGCTACCAAGCCCAAAAAGCGCTGCCGACATTGGTTATAATAGCTCTTTTAATAAATTTCACCCCGGTAATCCTGGGACTCATCGTTGACGCCAGTAATATCGTAATGAACTTCTTTTTAAAGGGGGGGTTTGCAGGCAGCACCTCTTTTGCTAATTATGCGACTAGCCAGTGGTCCAATATGTCGGTATTTTTTGATTTAGGGGATTTCTGGAATCCAACAAAGAATATAGCAGCGGCCGCAGCCAGTATAATATTGATGGGATTCAACTTGATGGCTACGATAGTATATGCGCTATTCGCTTTCTTGTTCATCTTCCGCTATCTGGCGATATGGACTTTGGTCATTCTTTCTCCGTTTGCTTTCGCTTCTTATATATTGCCGGCCACGAGACAAATTTGGACAATGTGGTGGAAACAATTTATACAGTGGTCTATAGTGGGAATAATCGCTGCATTTTTTCTATATTTAGGCGACCATTTTATACGCATCGCTTCTTCAAATAATTTCTTGAGTGGTTCAATGGAGGAAATAGCTAATGCTCCGGGGCTAGCCCCTATAATAGGAGGAATACTCCCTTATTTTATTTCTATCGCCTTCTTATTTATCGGTCTATTCTTGTCTATTACGTTTAGCCCTCAAGGTGCGAGCAGTATTATTAAGGGCGGGCAACGTGCCACATTAACCGGAGGAAAAATAATTGGCAAGCGGTACCTTAAAACCGTCGGAGGGACAGTAAAGGGATTAGCTAAAACCCCAGGGAAAACTACGCGAACATACCAGGCAGCCCGAAGGATGGGCATGGATAGAAAAAAAGCATTTGGCACCGCTATTTCTCGCCCTGTTCCTAGACCCTCCCGGACATGGCGCCGTTACAAGCCACCCCTACCCAAAGAAGAACCTATTTCTACTTATAGGCTAGCGAGAGGTATGGGATTCACAAGAAAAGATGCCTTCAAAGAAGCTACTCGCCATTGGGGAGAGTGGACTCCAGCTGGGCCTAAAATGAGAGCTTCCGCTTCCGGTCTCAAAAAAGCTATAAGCCAAGATGCCGGCCAAATTTGGAAATCTGCCGTAAAACCGCCCAAGAAAGACGAATCTAAAAAAAGTTAAAATAGCTGATTCATGGCCAACAACGAAGAACCAAAAATGATTTCAGAAAAGGTTGTCGAAATAATTTCTGCTGAAGAGACCTCTTCCTTAATTTCGGATATATGCGAAAAAAACAATTTAGAAGATGAGAAAAAAATCGAAGACGTAGCTTATCGGGTTGGATTAGTTCTTTTGGGTAAACTTCCACCCGATTCTTTGGCAAGCTCTCTAGAAAGAGAAGTGGGGATAGAAGCCGAGTTGGCGAATAATATAGCGCAAGAAATCAACCAATCTGTATTCTCTCAGATAAAAGAAGAGTTAAGCGAATTTTATGAAGCTAACCCCAAAAAAGAAGAAGAACCCCATAAGGAACCTCAACCCCTACCTCAAGAAACCGCTGATCAAGAAAAGAAGACTAAACAACCCCCAAAAGGGAAAGACACTTATCGAGAAAAGATAGAATAAAATATGCCCCGTACCACAGCCGCGGATAAGTTTCACTACACCTATGTTTTGGAAAGCCTTAAAGACCATAAAAGATATGCGGGTTATACGGTCAACCTGCGAAAGAGACTAAGAGAACATAACCAAGGTAAATCTTTTTCAACAGCGCCGAGATTGCCATTCAAATTAATATATTGTGAAGTATGCCTGAATGAGGAAGACGCCAAAAGACGAGAGCATTTTTTAAAACAAACTAAAGGCCGAAGATTTATCACTAAAAGACTAAAATCATACTACGCCTCAAAAAACAATGTTAAATTTTGAGCTGTGGTACGGGGTATGGACCAGTTTACCGTTCCTAAATTCATTGAGCACAAACCCAAAGTTGTCGGGCCTCTCACTTTCCAGCAATTCATATTTATAGGAGTTGCCGCAGCCACCGCTTTTATCCTTTACTTCACCGTTCCTTTTCAGATATTTCTCGTAGCTACCATTATCCTTGTAGGAGGAGGCGCTGCTTTAGCGTTCGTCCAAATAGACGGCAAGCCGCTGCCAATAGTGCTGAAAAACTTTTTTAACTTTTCCTTATCTCCCAAACTCTATCTCTGGAAAAAGAAGGTTGGGCCTCCGCCTAAGCTAATGAAAGAAACCAAGCCCAGACCAGGAGAAATCAAAGAAACTCCGACGCCCACCATCGTAGGAAAAAGCCATTTGAAAGATTTATCAACCCAAATAGAAACTAAAGGAAAACAATAATGGCCTCAACTCAAGATTTCTTAGAAATAGACCAAATTAGGGAAGGAGTGATTATTCTGAAAAACAAGGCGCTGAGGGGAATAATGATGGTCTCCTCTATTAACTTCGCTTTAAAATCCGACGAAGAACAACGGGCAATAATCGCCCAATTCCAGGATTTTCTTAACTCTTTAGATTTTTCGGTCCAAATAATCATCCAATCGAGAAAGCTGAATATCACAGGATATCTCGATAAGCTTAAAGAGCTGGAAAACAAGCAGCCCAACGATCTATTAAGAGTCCAGGTGCAAGGATACCGGCAGTTTATTGGTGAGCTGGTATCGGCAGGAACTATAATGGCAAAAACCTTTTTTGTGGTCATCCCCTTCACAATACTGGAAGCCGAGGGAACTTCAGCCACCCAGCTGATAAAAAGCAAAGGAGTGCCGGCTCTTACGGAAGAAAGATTCCAGATGATAAAACAGCAACTATGGCAAAGAATGGAATTCGTGGCCCTGGGATTGAGAAGGTGCGGCCTGCAGGCAATGCCCCTGACCACCCCCGAACTGATAGAGCTTTTCTGGAGCCTTCACCACCCCAAACAAGCCGAAGTGGGTTATTATCCGGAAGTTCCTCCGGAATTGTCTAAATGATATGGTAAATATTCCTTTCCTCGGAAAAAAGAAAAAAAAGAGAGAGCCTATCCCAGAAAAGATATTTGAAGGCGAAACGATAAGGGCGGTAGATGTAGTCGCTCCATCTTCGATTGAGATAAAGCCTTCCCACTTAAGGTTAGGGGAGAGGTTTGTCCAGTCTTTCTTTATTTTTTCTTATCCAAGATACCTAAGCGCCGCCTGGTTTTCGCCGGTAATCAACTTAGATATTCCCATGGACATATCTCTGTTCGTCCACCCCATCGACGCCGGATTGATTTTAAAGCAGTTAAGAAAAAGAGTGACGGAAATACAGGCCGAATTAATGGAAAGAGAGGAAAAAGGGCTGATTAGAGACCCGGCCCTGGAAACCGCCTACAGAGACATTGAAGAGCTCAGAGACAGACTGCAGACCGCCCAAGAAAGAATGTTTATGGTCGGCCTTTATTTAACCGTTTACGCCAATTCTGAAAACGAGTTGGGGGAAATAGAAACCACTCTCCGCTCTATTCTAGAATCCAAGCTTATATATATTAAGCCCGCCACCTATCAGCAGAAAGAAGGGTTTTTATCCACCTCTCCCTACTGCATAGACCAGCTGGCCGTCCACTCATCTATGAACACGGCTCCCTTATCAAGCATATTCCCGTTTGTTTCTTCCGATTTAAGCTCCAACGAGGGAATACTTTACGGAATAAACCAGCACAATAATTCCTTGGTGCTGTTTGACAGGTTCTCCCTGGAAAACGCCAATATGACTGTATTTGGAACAGCTGGAAGTGGAAAGTCTTACGCCTTGAAGCTGGAAATCCTCAGATACCTGATGTTAGGGGTCAACGTTATCGTGCTGGATCCGGAAAACGAGTATCAATCCCTGTCTAATGCCGCCGGCGGTTCATTTTTTAGTATGTCTTTAAGCAGCCCTCACCACATCAATCCCTTTAGCTTGCCGCTTCCCAGGGAAGACGAAGACCCGACCGACGTTTTGAGGTCTAATATAATAAACTTGGTTGGATTAATGCGCCTAATGCTGGGCGGGCTGTCAGCCGAGGAAGACGCTATTATGGACCGGGCTATCACCGAAACCTATGCAGCCAAAGACATTACCCCTAATTCTGATTTCTCTAAGATAGATCCGCCCGTTATGTCAGACCTGGAACAAGTTTTAAATACCATGGAAGGAGCTGAATCACTGGTCAGGAGAGTAAGAAAATTCACCAAGGGAACTTACGCTAATTTCTTCAACCAGCAATCCAACGTAAACATGGATAATAATTTGGTGGTTTTCGGGATAAGAGACATGGAAGAGGGATTGAGGCCCATGGCCATGTACATTATAACTAGATATATTTGG
>CAYXYS010000011.1:0-14050 GCA_964469735.1 uncultured Candidatus Saccharibacteria bacterium | reverse complement strand
GCCAAGTTTCCTTCGGAGAACTTCGTTAAAATGGTTGAGGCTGCTCCCGAAGAAAAGGGGCAGTTTCAAAAAAGGTTTATTTCCGATTTGAGAGGGCATATTGATAAAATTTCAGAAAAGTATATAATACCTTCTGAGTCTACGGTTGAGTTCGCTTTAATGTACATACCCGCCGAGGCCATATATTACGAGATAGTCAATAATATCGGGAAGGAGTTCGACCTTAATTCTTACGCTTGGTCGAAGAAAATAATTATGACTTCCCCAAATACCATCTATCTCACCCTTAGGACTATTGAGCACTGGTTCAAAGATACCCAAATATCCAGGCAGACCCAAAACATACTGAAAAGGCTGGATAGGGTTCAGCAAGATGCCTCAAAGCTTATGCAGGACTTCAGGAAGCTCGGGTCGCACCTGAGAAGCGCTGTTTCTTCTTACGACGGGTCTGAGAAGCGCCTGAACATGCTTACAGATAAGGTCGAGAGGCTGAAGGAGTTCAAAGAAACCAAAAAATTAAGCAAAGCGAAACCGCAGCACTCAAAGGATTGAGTGCTCGGTACCCATTCCATTAACATTTCATTCGTATGTTAGCTGTAATAAAAACCGGCGGCAAGCAGTACCTTGTTTCGCCGGGCCAAAAAATCAAAATAGAAAAGCTGGAAAAGAAAGAGGGGAGCGAAGTGAGCTTCTCCGATGTTTTATTGCTTGAAAAGAATAAAAAGGTGGAAATCGGCGCTCCAAAAGTATCGGGAGCCAAAGTAACCGGAAAGGTTCTCGGGCAGGGCAAGGGGGACAAGGTGATTATATTCAAATACCGAGCCAAAAAGAGATACAAAGTGAAAAAAGGCCATCGCCAGCCCTACACCGAAGTGGAAATTACCGGAATAGAGACTAAATAAAAAGACCGTCCCCCGGGGGACGGTCTTTTGTTTGGCAATACGGTTTATTTCCTTCCTTCCAGCGCCGACTTTAAAGTTTCCGGGTCGGCGTACTCAAGTTCTCCTCCCACGGGTATGCCCCGTCCTAAGCGAGTTATTTTTTTCTTCGTTGCAGCCAGCAGCCTTTCCAGGTAAAGAGCCGTGTTTTCTCCTTCGGGGGTGGAATTGGTTGCTAGAATTATTTCTTTTATTTCCGGCCTTTTGGCCCTTTCCATTAATTCCCCGGTCCTGAGACTGGCTATATCTTCTTTTTTAAGTTTGGAAACGGTACCGCCTATTATAAAATATCTCCCCTTGTATTGCTTTGTCTTTTCTATAGCTTCCAGGTCTGGCTCTTTTTCAACGACGCAAAGAAGGCTTTGTTCTCTTTTAGGATCACGGCAAATTTCGCAAAACTCTTCTTCTCCTTCAAACGGATTAAAGCAGAAAGAGCAAAGCTTCACTTTTTCTTTGAGTTGGGAGATTGATTCTTGAAGGCTTTCCGTCTCTTCTTTGGAAATTTTCAGAAGATAAAAAACGAAGCGGGCTGCTGTTCTTGGGCCCACTGTTGGGAATTTAGAAAATTGCCCTATGAGTTTTTGTATTGAAGGAGGATACACCCCGTTAGAAACCAGAGGCGAAAAAATTTCAGTAAAATTATTTTCGCGCAGTCTGGCTTAAGTTATGTTTGTTATTTAACCTTATTCCTGTTAATTATTCTGTGCCCCGTATCCTTGTTTCTAACGGGGTACATTTAAAAGATTTCTTCTTCCTGCTGGTATTTTTCCAGATTGCGGTAGCTGGCTTTTTGGCTGTCGAAAAACAGCTTTACAGCTCCAACGGGACCGTTTCTGTGTTTGGCGATAATAATTTCAGCCACGTTTTGCGGGATTTCTTCTCCTCTGATTTTTTCTCTGTAAATAAACAAAACTACGTCCGCATCTTGCTCCAGGGATCCCGATTGTCTGAGATCGGCCAATCTCGGCCTCGGAGGAGTGCGCATCTCTACGGCCCTGGAAAGTTGGGAAAGGGCCAGAACGGGGACGTTCAGTTCTCTAGCCAAAGCCTTGAGAGACCTTGAAATTTCGGTTATCTGTTGCACTTCGCTGACAGCGGCGTTTCTCGGTTCCATTAATTGGAGGTAATCGACAATAATCATTCCCAGCCCTCTTTCGGCCTGCAGCCTTCGAGCCATAGCTCTCATTTGAAGAATATTGGAGGTTAAGCCGTCGTCTATGTATATGGGAGCTTCTGAAAGCACTCCCAGCCCCTGCTGAATCATTTGAAAGTCTTCGCCCGACAGTTTTCCCGTTCTTAGCTTCCAAAGGTCAACTCCGGCCTGAGCGGCTATAAGGCGGTCGACTATCTGGTCTTTGGACATTTCCAGGCTGAATATGCCGACGGGAAGTTTTTGGTGTATGGACACGCTTCTGGCAATATCTATAGCCAAAGCCGATTTGCCCATACTGGGGCGGGAAGCGAGAATTATTAAGTCGGATTTTTGGAATCCCGCCAGCATACTATCCAAATCAGTGAATCCGGTCGGTATGCCCCTGATTTGTCCTCCCTGCTTGGAGAGCATATCCATTCTTTCAAAAGCTTCCGTCAGCGTGGATTTAACCGGTATGAAGTTTTGGCTCAAGGAATGCTGGGCGATGCTAAATATGGTTTTTTCGGCTTCGTCTAACAGCTTGTCTACATCTTCATCTTCCTTGTATCCCAGCCCTCCTATTTGGTAGGAGGCGTCGATAAGCTCTCTGAGTATTCTCTTTTTTTGGACTATTTTAGCGTAAGTGGCTACGTGAGTGGCGGTGGGAACTGCGTTTATCAATTCTGTTAAATAAGAGTTGCCTCCAACAGCTTCCAGCTTCTCTCTTTCTTTGAGATGGGTAGTGACGGATAGAAGATCAATCGGCTCTCCTTTCTCGAAAAGAGCTTGCATGGAAGAGTATATTTCCTGGTGGCTTCCTTTGTAAAAATCTTTTGGCTGGAGAAAGTCGGCCACTTTCAAAATAGCGTTTTTGTCTATCATTAATGAGCCCAGGACCGACTGTTCCGCTTCGATGTTCTGCGGAGGCAGCTTGTCGGGCATTTCCAGGTTTGGATTTTTCTCTGACATCAATTACAATGTACCAAAGACCTCCTCTTTTTTCAAGGCCATGAAAATAGGTTTTGTTGCTTCTCACAGTTTTATGAATCCCGGTGGCGTAAAGCGCCACATTTTAGGTTTGCAGAAAGAGTTCGGCAAGCGGGGGATAGAATCCAAAATTATCGTTCCCAAAAGAAAAAGGCGGGAAAAATACGGGAAAGACGTAATATTCCTTGGGAAGTCTTTTCCTATGAATGTGGCTGGGACGCAGGCAGATTTTTGTCTGGCCCTTAACCGTTTTGCCATAAACAAGATTTTAAAGAAAGAAAAATTTGACGTTCTTCATTTTCATAATTTTGCCCTTCCTTCTTCCGTGCAGCTCCTGGAGAAATCAAAATGCCTGAATGTAATGACTCTTCACGCTAATTTTGAAAAAAGCGGTTTCATGAAAAAGTTCCCCAATTTTTTGAAGTTCATTACCAGAATTATTCAATGGAAAATGGACGGCGTAATAGGGGTATCTCCGATTAATATTCGGGCGGCCAGGGGATATAAAGGGCCAAAGGCGATAATACCCAACGGCATAGACTTAGAAGAATTCAACCCTTCGGTTGAAAAAATAAAAAAGTATTACGATGGTAAAATTAACATTCTTTTTCTGGGGAGGATAGAGGAAAGAAAGGGTTTAATTTATCTCCTGAAGGCCGTAAGGGATTTGAATAAAAAGCACGGCAACCTTCGGCTGATAGTGGCGGGGTTCGGTCCCCTGGGGAAAGACTGCCGGGCTTGGGCCAGGAGCAATAAATTAAAGAACGTGGTTTTTGAAGGCGAGATTAAAGAAAAAGACGTACCCTCGTATTACGCCACTTGCGACATTTTCTGCAGTCCGGCGATTTACGGAGAGAGTTTCGGCATTGTCCTGGTGGAGGCCATGGCAATAGGCAAGCCGGTGGTGGCTTTTAACAACAAAGGATACAGGGGGGTGCTGGGAAGCGGCAAGGGAAAAAGATTTTTGGCCAGGAATAAGAACTATAAGGATTTGGCGCGGAAACTGGACGCGCTCATAAAAGACGGCAAGCTGAGAGAGGAAATGGGGCAGTGGGGAATTAAGGAGGCAGAAAAATATTCCTGGCCAAAAATAGCCGATGAAGTATTGTCGTTCTACGAACTTTGTTTTCGAAATAAGCTTAAGAAGGAGATGCTTGGCAAAAATAAAAAGGAGTGATAGTCTGAGAAAAGAACCTTTAAAAGAATATTTTTATGAAGGGGAGATGGCAATGAACAGATTTTTGCCGAAATCGGAAATCGCCACGGTTATAAATGTGGATGAGGATGACAAATCTTCGATGTTGAATATGGAGTGGTCGGTCTCGACCGCCTCTAAAGAAAACTATTGGCCCGTCATAAAGATTAATTTTGCTAAAATCGCCAGGGCTTTCAACTTCGAAAGCAGCATTATATCCGATAACCTTATCCGCCTTTATGTGATGGGGAGCATTTACCACGAAACCAAAAAAAGCCTTATTGAAGGTAATTTGAATTTAGTAGATACGGATATGGAAATACGGCTCTGGCTGCGCAATATAGGCATTATCCAGAGCGACTTTTGCCTTTACCAGGACTATGCAGCTGAAGCAATCGAATCCTTACTGGGTTCGGAGGTGGAATTTTCAGCCGAAGATTGGCTCAAATTCCTCCTTAATGAAATTTTCGGCACTTTGACGGTAAAGAAAAACGTCATTGAGTCTCAGCGTCGCCTCAAATGTTTTATGTGCGGTAAGCTTCTTCGGGAAGAAGTTGAAAGAGAGCCCGAAAAGTTTCTTGAGCTGGTTGTGAAAGTGGGAACCGACCCCCTTGCTTCTCTAATAATATTCTGTTCTCCGAAATGCAGGGACCTGGGCTGTAACCTCAAAGAGACTTTGGGATAAGGAGAGTAAAATGAAAAAGAAATATCCCAAGTGTCCAAATTGCAAAAACAGATTAGTGAAGGTTGTGGATGATCCAAAGGGCCTGGAAGCAGATAAGTGCCACCATTGCGGATATCATTCCGAGTGGCGGAAAATTCCGGAAAATAAAGCTAGGAGTCCATCCTAGCTTTTTTATTAAAGTTTTTTTAGTTTGGGTCCGAATTCCGTATCTTCCACTTTCCAGCCCAGCTTTTCCATATCCGCCCTTATTTTATCAGATTTATTCCAGTCTTTTTTTTGTCTGTATTTTTCCCTCTTTTCGGCCAGCTTCAATACTTTATCGGGAATTTTATTTTTTGCCGGCTGGAAAAATACGTTAAAAATACGGTCCGCCGATTTCAGGAAATTTAAGGCATTATTTCTGTCTTTTTGGGTAAGCAAGTCTTGGTCTATCAGGGAATTGCCGTTTTTTACCAATTCGAACACAGCGGCAACGGCTTTGGGAGTGTTGAAGTCGTCTTCCATGGCTTGTTCGAATTCTTTTTGGGGAATCTTCAATCTGGCCGGCCCTTGTCCGTATTTCTTGTTTTTTAGTTTTTCGGTAAATTCATCTATTCTTTCCAATTCTCTTTCGGCTTGAATTACCGAGCTGTCGCTGTAATCGAGTCTGGAGCGATAGTGGTTTTTGGCAACCAGGAATCTTAAAGTTCTGGGGGAGCTCTTTTTTAGGAAGTCTTCTATGGTAACGAAGTTGCCCAGAGATTTGGACATTTTTTTCCCTTTGACCGTTAAGAATCCCGTATGGAGCCAGTATTTAACCATCGGTTTTTTTCCGGAAACAGCCTCCATTTGGGCTATTTCAGCCTCATGATGGGGGAATGCCAAATCCATTCCTCCGCCGTGAATGTCGTATTGGAAGCCGAAGAATTTCTCGGCAATGGCTGTATCTTCAATGTGCCAGCCCGGCCTGCCTTTGCCAAAGGGAGAGGGCCAACTGGGTTCACCCGGTCCGCCAGCTGGCGGAGAGAATTTCCAGAGAGCAAAATCTCCCTTATTCCTTTTTTCTTTTGATTCGTCAATCCTGGAAACAGCGTCTTCGGCTTGAAGAGTGGTTCTGCCCGACAGCTTGCCGTAATCTTTGAATTTTTTAATGTCGTAATATATCCCGTCTTCTATCTGATAGGCAAAGCCTTTCTTTTTTAGCCTCTCAATTTGGCTAATTATTTCTTTTATATAGCTGGTGGCTCTGGCGTACTTGGTAACGGAGTTTACTTTCAGCTCCTTCATATTCTTTTTGTATTCCCCCTCAAATTGCCTGGCCAGGTTTTTGGTGGAAGTTTTTTTCTCTTTTGCCCTTTGAATTATTTTATCATCTATATCGGTGATGTTTTGGAGATAGAATACGTCGTAGCCTTTTTCTTTAAGGTATTTGACTATGACGTCGAAGGCAATATAGGTTCTGGCGTGGCCCAGGTGGGAATAATCGTAAACCGTAGGGCCGCATACAAAAAGCTCCAGGATGCTTCCTTTCTTAGTTTTTAGAACTTCTTTTCTGCCAGATAACGTGTTTTGGACTTTAATCATCTTTTTTATTATATCACAATTGACCTTTTATTGTAACTTTGATTGACCGGCCGATTCGTGGTAGGATATACTAATTCAACAACTTTTTATTATGAAGAAAAACCTAATTTACAGTTCAATAGTAGGCTTTTTAACCAGCTGGTTTCTAATTTTCGTTATTAAAAACCCTTTTATAGAAGAATTTAAGGGATTGGCCTCTTTGGGGGATAAGATTTGGTGGCTGCTTCTGATAATGCCTCTTCTTTTTTTTATTGGAATGTTGGCCGCCGCTTTTATTTCCAGGATTATTTCAGTGTTTCTGCAACTTGCTAAGTTTGCCGAGGTGGGAATTTTAAACACGGCCATAGATTTCGGGATACTGAATCTTCTCATCTGGCTGACCGGCATTACTGGCGGCTGGGCTATAGCCCCTCTGAATGCCACCTCATTTTTGTGCGCCACCACCAATTCCTATTTCTGGAACAAATTTTGGACTTTCAAAAATAAAGGCGGGGCCACTGGAGGAGAATTCATCCAGTTTTTAGTAGTAAGCGCCATCGGCATTGGAATCAACACCGGCATAGTGGTGGCTGGCACCGCTCTTGTGTCTCCGGTTCTGGGAATGTCGCCGGCAGCCTGGGCCAACATTATGAAGCTGCTGGCCACTTTCGTTTCTCTTATTTGGAATTTCCTCGGATATAAATTTATCGTCTTTAAAGTGAGAGAGGTTTAACCTCTTCACTTCGTCATATGGAAAATAATTTAGTTTTATACCGAAAATACAGGCCTAAGAATTTTTCTGAAGTAGTGGGCCAGGAACATGTGGTTAGAACCCTAACCAACGCCATATCTTCGGGCTTGATTTCCCATGCCTATCTTTTTGCCGGGCCCCGGGGCTGCGGCAAAACTACTATTGCCAGGCTTTTGGCGAAGTCCTTGAATTGCGAAAACAGGAAGCCCGCTTCGCCCGACGAGGGGGCTCGTCGAGGTGGGAAGGAGCAGTTTGAACCCTGCAATAAATGCTCTTCCTGTTTGGAAATTAATGAGAATCGCGCTATCGATCTCATTGAAATAGACGCTGCCTCCAATAGAGGAATAGACGATATAAGGGAATTAAGGGAAGGAATAAGATTTGCTCCCACCAAGTCAAAATACAAGGTTTTTATTATAGATGAGTCCCACCAACTGTCCAAAGATGCAGCTAACGCTTTATTGAAAACATTGGAGGAACCTCCATCCCACGTTATTTTTATTTTGGCCACTACCGAGTTGCACAAAATGATCCCCACCATCATCTCCCGCTGCCAAAGATTTGACTTCAGAAAACTTACTTCTTCAGAGATAGTTTCAGGGTTGGTAGAGATAGTTAAAAAAGAAGGAGCTGATATTGAAAGGCCGGCCTTGGAGCTTATCGCTCTCAATTCCGAGGGTTCCCTTAGAGATGCCTTGGGTACCTTGAATCAGGTGATAACTTTTGGGGGCAAGACGGCCGATGACATAAAAGAATTATTGGGAATGGTGGATATTGCTTTAGTTGCTCAATTTGTCGATTATTTATGCGATAAAAAGGGAGGAGCGGCAATAGAGTTTTTAAATAATACCTTAGAAAAAGGAAAAGATCCCCGGGAGTTTACTGAGGCCCTTATTAACTACCTCAGACAGAGTTTAATATTGAAGATATCTCCTAATTTGACCAATCCCGTCCTTACGGGGCTTTCAGCCGAAGAGCAGAATAAACTGCGCTCCCAGGTGGAAAAATGGCAGGAGCCGTCTTTAAGGATGGCGGTAAAACTGTTTTTAGACGCGGAAAACAAAATGAGGTACTCTCCCATACCCCAACTCCCGCTGGAATTGGCGGTGATAGAAATATTGAAAATGGGGGAGAAATAAGGTAAGATATCTTTATAGTGCGGGGTCGTCTAACGGTAGGACACCAGGTTTTGGTCCTGGGTATCGGGGTTCGAATCCCTGCCCCGCAGCACTTCGGCAGGCTCAGTGCAAGCTTATTAAAATTATGAATGTAAAAGGTGTCAGGGTAAAAGGTGTCAGGAACCTTTTACTCTTTTAGTTTTTTTATATAATAAAATTGAAATATAATTTTTTTAAAAAAGATGGAAACAAAAGAAAAACAGCAGTTTAAAGCCATCAAAGAATTCATTGAGCGGAACTTTCAACATTTCAATTCCGCGGTGGTTAAGGATGCCTCAAGGGCGTACGTTGAGCATATCAAAAAGGGAGATAAAATGCTTTTGGCTATGGCCGGAGCTATGAGCACGGCGGAGCTGGGGATGACTCTGGCTGAAATGATACGCCAGGATAAAATTCATGCCATATCTACCACCGGCGCTAACCTAGAAGAAGATATTTTTAATTTAGTGGCGCATAAATTTTATGAAAGAGTTCCTGGTTACAGATACTTGACCAAAGAAGACGAAGAGAATTTGTTAAAGCAGCACCTGAACAGGGTGACGGATACTTGTATTCCCGAAGAGGAGGCAATGAGAAGAGTGGAAGCTGCTATTAAAAAGTACTGGAAGGAAGCCGAAGAAGAGGGCAAAAGATATTTCCCTTACGAATATATTTATCAAGTGATCAGGGGAGGCGACCTTGAACAGTATTATCAAATAGACCCCAAGGATTCCTGGGTTATTGCCGCTTGCGAGAAAAATATTCCCATATTCGTAGGCGGATGGGAGGATTCCACGCTCGGCAACGAAATAGTCGCCGATTGCAGAATGGGAAACCTTAAGGGTTTTGGCATAGTGAAAAGCGGATTGGAAACCATGGATTACCTGATCGATTGGTATAAAGAAAACACAAAAGATGCCTCAGTGGGGTTTTTCCAGATAGGCGGAGGGATTGCCGGAGACTTTCCGATTTGCGTAGTGCCTTTGCTGGAGCAGGATTTATTCGAGAAAGAAATCAAAAAGTGGAGCTATTTCTGTCAGATATCCGACAGCACCACGTCTTACGGGTCTTACAGCGGGGCTGTGCCTAACGAAAAGATTACTTGGGGTAAATTAAGCAAAGAAACCCCGAGCTTTATTATCGAGAGCGACGCTACTATAGTGGCTCCGCTCATGTTTGCCTATATACTAGCTGAATAGTTGATGGCAATAATTTAAAACCCGAAGATCTCCGGGTTTTTATTTTTTACACATCTATTGCTTCTTGGCTGAACTTTTTCCTGCCAGGTATCCGGTAGACCAACAAAGCTGGAGATTATAGCCGCCAGTGGGGCCGTGCAAATTGATGATTTCTCCCGCCAGATAAAGATTGCTTATTATTTTCGATTTCATCGTCTTGGCATCTATCTCTTTTAGAGACACTCCTCCTTGAGTGATAATGGCGCTGTTGAAATCCAGAAGTCCGGTTGCCTTAATTTGCATCCCCTTAAGCAGTTTCGCCAGGTTTTGGCGTTCTTCCTTTATGATTCCGTTTACTTTCTTTTCGGGGTTAATGTTCGACATTTCAACTACTATGGGAATAAGCTTTTGGGGAAGCAAGTCCTCCAGCGAGTTCCTGAATAGCTTATTACTATGTTTTTTAAAATCAGACTGAATCCGTTTATCCAGTGTTGTAATATCAAGAGCCGGCTTTAAATCCAAAACCATTTCCACTTCGCCCTTTTCCAGGAGTTCTCCGATTTTAGAGCTTAAGTCCAAAACTATCGGACCTGATATCCCAAAATGGGTAAAAATCATTTCCCCGAAGCGGGAATCCTGCCTTTTTTTGTTTTGGAAAACATCCAACCTGACGTTTTTCAGGCTCAGCCCCTGGGCTCTTTTGGGCCAAGCTTCTTTAACTTTTATCGGCACTAGTCCCGGCCTAAGCTTTTCAATCTTGTGGCCCATGCTTTCCAGCCAGCGGTATCCTTCTCCGGTAGAGCCGGTTCCGGGAAAAGATTTGCCTCCGGTGGCAAGGATATAGTTTTTAGCTTTGATTTCTTGTCCATTTTTCAGGATTATTTTCGATATCTTGTTTTCTTTTGTGGTTATCTTTTTCACCTCAGATTCGGTCCATATTTCAACCTTGCCTTCTCTGAGGTAGCCAAGCAAAACCCTGAGGACACTGCCCGAATTATTGCTTTTTGGAAAGACCCGGTTGCCTCTTTCTATTTTGGTGGCCATTCCTCTTTTATTGAAAAAGCTGATTGTCTCCTGGACTCCGAAAACCGAAAGGGGGGACAGAAGGAAAGCTCCCTCCCTGCCGTATTTTTTAGCTAACTCTTTGGGATTAAATTCGGCTTTGGTAAAATTGCTTCTGCCTCTTCCGGTAATTAAAAGCTTTTTACCTAGCACTTCGTTTTTTTCCAAGAGCAAAACTTCAGCTCCTTCTTCTGCCGCTTTTCCAGCGGCCATCATGCCCGCCGGTCCTCCGCCGATTACAATAACGTCGTACGTGTGTTCCATTACTCAAAAATACCTTTATTGCGGTAAAAACACAAATTTTAACCGCCCGCTATTGACAAGTTATCTGTTTTATACTATACCAGAATGCTTGCCGTGGGACTGGTCAGAAAAAAACCCGCCGCAAAGCGGCGGCGAAGAAAAAGCCCCACAAAAAAGTCCACCGAAGGCGGACAGCCAAAGCCTGCAAAAATCCATACTCCGTAGGGTCGCCTTCGGGGTACATTTAAGGAAGGGAAGGCAGCGAAAAATTTTTAAAATTAAAAATAAAGACGTAGTCTGAAAGATATAGTCTGTTGCATCTATCAAGAAATATTATATAATTCAACAAGTTATGGAAAAGTAGTATTTCTGCCTCGAAAATTTTGGTATAATTGATTAAGTTGGTATAATTGATTAAAATGGCTAAATCAATCAAAAATTATTTTTTGGCTTGTAAGGAGTACCAGATAGAGAAGATCTCTGAGAATTTAGATAGTCTGAAGTTTTTAATTAAAGCACTATTTTTTAGTGTTTTTTTGTTTTCTCTAATTCTGCCTTTGGTTTCTTTGGCCCAAATTTCAGAAATTCCGGAAAATTTTCAGTTTGAAGAAGGACTTTACCGAGGCCTACAATCTGATGAAGTAAAATATCTCCAAATCGTTCTCAAAGAATTAGGGCCGGAAATATATCCTGAAGGATTAACTACCGGCTATTACGGTTCTTTAACTGTAAAGGCAGTTACTAACTTCCAATTGAAATACGAAATTATAGCTTCTACCAATCATTCAGCTGCAGGCTATGTCGGCCCATCAACCAGAGCTAAACTTAATGAAATACTTTCTAATTTGAGAGAAACAATAGAATCAGAGAAAGAAACAACACCAGCAAAATCTAAATCATCAAAAGAATCCGAACCAGAGAAAACTGTTGTTTCTGAACCTAAACCTTCTTCCTCTAACCAAACTATTTCTGGTGATTTAACTGTTGAAGGAAACATTAAAGCTTCCCGGCTTTATCAGGAAGACGGAGATTTAATTATTAATACCTTGGGTTCTGGTAACCTGATGCTCAATGCTGCCACAGGCCTCCACTTATACGGCAGTCAAATAGTTATTGACTCAACCAGCCTTATAAATCCTTTGGTTTACATAGAATCTCCTTTAAGAGTTAAAGGTTCTCTCACTCAAACAGATTCAGGCCAGGTCAGCTTCTCTGGTAATGTCAGTGCAGGTTCGGGTTTGGATGTAACCGGAGGAGACCTAACTGTCGGTGGGACTTATTTTACGGTGGACGAGGCAACCGGTAACATCACTACTGTTGGCACCTTAACCGTATCTGGAGCCGCTACTCTGACTACTTTGACTGTCAGTACTATCAACTCCAGCGGCAAGCTGACCATTACTGACACCTCAGCTCCCCAGATTACTTTAAAGTACGATACTTCCAACTATTTGGATATCTCCATTGGCTCAGACGGCACAGTCACTTTTAATACCTTTGGCACTTCTCAGAAATTCTCTTTCCAAGATGATGTTGAAATTTCCGGTAATGCCACCACGTCTGGCAATCTGATTGTGGGCGGCACAATATGGAGCACAGATATCCAAAAGGAAACAGGTCAAATAAAATGGTTTTCTGGCGGCGGAGTTCCTTTAGAGAAAACTAGCGAAGCAGTGGTCACTGACGGGCAGCTTGGGTTTGTGTCATATTCTGGTAAGAATTATGTAGCTAATTTGATTGTGACAAAATACGATGGCACAATTTTATACTCCAATGACTTTACAGACGATACTCTTGACCAGATTCCTGCTGGTTTTGCTCAATGGGACAGTGTGGATGACTCCACTGCAGATTGGCAAGTAAAAGAAGATGCAACTCATCCATCAGGCAGAGCAGTTGTAAATCAAACACCAGGTAATTTCTGGACTAATCTTTATTGTACCGAATATACGCCTCCTACCGATGGGCGATATATAATTCAAGTAGATGTTAAGGCCGAGAATGGTGCAGGATTGTGGAATATGGGAGCGTCATTTTTCCAGCAATCAGAAGGAGATTTTTATCAGTTGCATTGGACGCACGATTCCTGGCTTGTCCTTAGAAAATATGGAGCTGCGGATATGCAGGCAAGGGTGTCAGATGATTATACATCAAGCAAAAATATATGGTTTAGGGTTAAAATTGTACTAGACGGACAGCGTGCTTGGGGTTATATTACAACCTTGGCAGCTGATGCGCCGAGCATGTGGATAAATATAAATTGGGGAAAAACGCTTACTTTGTTTGAGTCTCCAGGCCCCATAGAACAAGATAGCACTGGCATGGTGAAGCAGATATGGATAACCAAGGATAATGCTACAGATGTGACTCTGAAGATTTACTATGATGGTGATGCTACACCTACAATTAATTTGCCTTGCGCAGATTTTTTTATGGGTGACACTGACACAGTATATATGTCAAGATATGTAGGCCAGACTACTGCAGAAAAGTCTTATTACAGGTATATAGATATTCCGTATAGTGATGGAATTAAGATTGTGCTGGAGAATGAGGTGGATTCGGACAATACCATATGGTGGCAAGTTGCATATACTACCGATTATCCTGATGGCAGAAAATATATGTCTAGGCTCTATGCAGATCGGCACAGCGCTGCTGTGGCTCCATTAGACTGGGAAGAATATTTAAACATATCTGGTAACGGTGCAGTTCATTCTATATATCAGTATATATCCAACACGACTAACGCCAATTATATGGAAGGCAATCACCGTATTTATATCGATGGCGAAGCAAGTCCTTCTTTAGAAGCACCAGGGTGTGAAGATTTTTCTCTGAACAGCTTTGGTTGGACTATTCAGGGTTGTACTGATTTCGTTGGCACGCCTTATAAGAGTTTAGCGGGCACTCCTTACGAAGTAAGCCATTATAGAATATTTATAGAAGACCCAATAAGATTTAATACCAGCATAAAAATTAAATGGCAAGCAGGACAAGAAACAGAGGCTGTGCCAACCGGCAGTACCACCTCAACCACGGTTGTTTTTTATTACAAAGATAATTAAAAAAAAGTTTGAAGGATAAAAGGTGTCAGGTGTAAAAGGTGTCAGGTTAGCCACCTTTTACTCAAAAATACCTTTATTGCGGTAAAAACACAAATTTTAACCGCCCGCTATT
>CAYXYS010000010.1:0-15750 GCA_964469735.1 uncultured Candidatus Saccharibacteria bacterium | reverse complement strand
TGCGGCTTCATATTTTTTTCATTTCCTTAATTAAAGAATTTACAGTAAACGGCCGGGCGTCGTATTTTAAAATCTTGTTCTTTATTTTAATGCCAGTCTGCTCGGCAATGAGATCTCCAAGCTGGCCGGTAGCGCTGTTCTCCACCAAAACCGATTGGGATGATTTCTTAATTTCCAGAGCAACCTTTTCTGCCGGGAAAGGACTGAAATACGACACCTGCATAAATCTGTATCCTTTTAGTTGGGGTAAAGAGTCTATTATGGCTCCCTTGGTGGAACCCCACCCGATAATCAGCTTTTCGCCTTTTCCGTATACGGAAACCGGATTAAGCTTTTTTACTTCTTCTTTTATGTATTTTGCTTTTTTCAGCCTTTTATCATTCATCTTCACTATCGTTTCGGCGTCTTCAACAGTATGGCCGTATTCATCGTGCTCATAGCTACTGGCGTAAACATTAGGAACTTGGCCGGGAACGGCAGCCGGAGAAACCCCGCTTTGAGTAATTTTATAGCTTTTATGGTCTTTGGGAGGATTATCGAGTATAAACCTCTTGTTGCTGATTCTGGATTTTTTCAAATCGTCAAAACTATAATCGCTTTCTCCCAAGTGCTTGTCTCCAAGAATAATGACCGGCGTTCTGTACTTGGCCGCCAGATAAAAAGCTTCTTGAGATCTGACAATGGCCTCCTGAGCGTCTCCGGGGGCCAGCACTATTCTTGGAAATTCCCCGTGACCGGCGTTAAGGGCAAACTTCAAATCTCCCTGCCCTGTATAGGTTGCCACACCGGTTGAAGGACCCGTTCTCTGGGCTTCATAAACCACCAGAGGCAATTCGGCCATGCCGGCCAAGCTGAAAGCTTCCGCCATCAAAGCAAATCCTCCTCCGGAAGTTCCCACTAATACTCTGGCTCCGGCATAAGAAGCCCCCAGGGCCATATTTATTGCGGCAATTTCGTTCTCGGGCTGGAAAACCAAGGTATTATACTCAAGCTGTTTTTTAGCCAAAAAATGAAGAACCGGGCTGGCCGGCGTCATGGGATAGGCAATATGAACGTCCATGCCGGCAGCTAAAGAGCCCATTCCCACTGCCTCGTTTCCGGAAATAAAATATCTGGCCGGACCTATTTTTTTTATTCTTTCTTTAGTTTCGACTGCCTCGTATCCTCTCTTAACAGCCCTCTTGATTATTTCCGATTTGTTCTGAAATTCTTTCCCTATCTCCTTTAACAGCGCCGGCAGCCCCACCCCAAAATACTTAAACAAGCATCCGATAAGAATGTCATTTTCAATAATTTTAGGCGCTTCCAGTTCGGATAAAATATCCTTAACTGCAATCGGATAAAGATTCTTGGCTTTAAAGTTTTTATCGCCGAAAATCAATCCTCCTTTCTTGAGGTTTTTTTGGTGAAGGTCAATAGTTTTTTGGTCGAGGGCCAGAATAAGGTCGTATTCCAACTCATGGGAATAAACCGGCTTATCGGAAATCTTGAGAACGTTAAAATTATTCCCTCCCCTAATTAAGGACGGGTAATCCCGATAATTAAATACGTAATATCCCAAACTGCAAAATATTTTCCCGATGATATGAGAGGTTACCGCCGAACCGAGTCCCGCGGCTCCTCCGATTAGTATATTTTTAGTCATTATTAATTATTCTACGGTTACCGATTTGGCTAAATTCCTCGGCTTATCTACGTCGCACCCCTTAAAAACGCCAACGTGATAAGCGAAGAGCTGAAGAGGAACAACGCTCAAAATGGGAGTCAATATCTCGGAAGTTTTGGGTATATAAATGACGTCGTCAACAATCTTTTTTATATCCTCATTTCCTTTAGTGGCTATGGCTATCACCTTTCCGTTTCTTCCTTTCACTTGCTGAATATTGGAAACCATCTTTTCATAAACGGAATCGGAAGGACAAACAGCTACCGTCAAAAAATTTTCATCAACCAAAGCCAGAGGACCGTGCTTTAATTCCCCTCCGACAACCCCCTCGGCATGGAGATAAGAAATTTCCTTTAACTTCAAAGCTCCTTCTAAAGCGATGGGAGCGTTGTATTTTCTGCCGATAAAGCAGCCGTTTTGAAAATCTTTATATTTATCGGCGACTTCTTTTATTGTATCATTTTGCTTTAAAATTTCAGCAACCAATCCGGGAAGCTTTTGAATATCGGCGGCTATCCTTTGCCCTTTAACCAGACTAAGGTTTCTCTGCCTGCCGAGGTACAAGGTTAATAGTGCTAAAATTGCCAATTGGGAAACGAAAGATTTGGTGGCAGCCACCCCTATTTCAGGACCGATGTGATTGTAAATTCCCGCATCAGTTTCCCTGACAATGCTGCTGCCTACAGCGTTAACTATTCCCACTGTAAGAACTCCCCTTCTTTTGGCTTCTTGAATCGCCGCCAAAGTGTCGGCGGTCTCTCCCGACTGGGAAATGCACAAGAGAGCGGTATTCTCTTCCAGGATGGGCTTTCTGTATCTAAACTCGGAGGCTATATCCACTTCAGTGGGTATTCCCGCATACTCTTCCATCATGTATTTCCCAATCAATCCGGCATGGTAGGCCGTGCCGCAGGCGACAATTCTTAATCTTTTTATTTTGCGGAGCTGGTCGGACACGTTTTGCAGACCTCCCAGCTGAGCCAATCCTTGGTCTAAAATTAACCTCCCTTTAAGAGAATTTTCCAGAGCTTCGGGCTGCTCCATTATTTCCTTGAGCATATAATGAGGATAGCCTCCCCTTTGAGTGTCTTCCGCCTCTATTTCCAAATCCTCCGGCTGTTTTTCTTTTAAGATATAAAAATCATTGTGGTTGATTACGGCAATTTCGTTGTCCTCCAAATTGACCACTTGCTTGGCGTAAGGAGCCACGGCAGTGGCGTCGGAAGCGACTATATAGCCGTCATTGGCCGATATCCCTATAACCAGCGGACTGGAAAGGCGGGCTGCCACCAGCTTCTGGGGATCGTCCTTTGCTATTATGGCCAAGGCATAAGCCCCTCTAATCAGCCTGACTGCTTTTCTTACGGCCTCCTCAAGATTGCCGTCAAAAAACTTTTCTATTAAATGGGCGACCACCTCAGTGTCGGTTTCCGAAACAAACTTATGCCCTTCCTTCTCCAAAGACTCTCTGAGCTCTTTGTGGTTCTCAATAATGCCGTTGTGAACCAGCCAAATGTTTCCCTTGCAATCGGAATGAGGATGGGCGTTGGCTTCGGTTACTCCGCCGTGAGTCGCCCACCTTACGTGGCCCAACCCTAAAAATCCTTTGAGATTTTGACCGTTTAGCTTATTTTCTAAATTCTCCAGTTTCCCTACCGCCTTTATACAAGTCGGCTCTTCTCCGTTAAATAAAACTATACCGCTAGAATCATACCCACGATAACTTTCTCGACGAAGACCTTCGAGTAAAATTGGGGTTGCGTTTTTTTTACCAAGATAGCCTACTATTCCACACATATTATATTACTATGTTTATTAGCCTGCCCGGCACGTATATTACCTTAGTCGGCTTTTTATTGCCTAGCCAATTATGCAACTTTTTCGAGGAAAATGCAACCCCCCTTACCTCCTCCTCGGTAGCATCGGCCGGAACCTCTATTTTATCCCTAACCTTGCCGTTAACCTGAACAATAATGCTAGCCGTTTCCTCTTTGATGAACTCTTCATTGTACTGGGGCCATTTCTCCAAAAAAATGCTTTTTTTGTGTCCCGATTCCCGCCAAAGCTCTTCGGCTATATGGGGAGCAAAAGGAGAAAGCATTATTATCAACCCATCCAGAGCATCCCTGCCGACCTCCTCTTTCTTTTCCCGGCAAAGATTCACAAATTCCATAAAAGCGGCGACTATCGTGTTGAACTTAATCTTTTCCATATCCTCATCTATCTTTTTGTTAAGCTTGTGGAGAGCCGAAATTATTTCCCGGCTGCTTCTTTCGGGCCTCTTTCCATTAAAATAAAGGGTCCAAAGCTTTTCCAAAAATCTGGCTACTCCCCTCACACCCTGAGTGCTCCAACCAATAGCCTGCTCAAAGGGGCCCATGAACATTTCGTAAATTCTTAAAGTATCTGCTCCGTACTCTTTGACGATGTCGTCGGGATTGATGATATTACCGAAAGACTTGGACATTTTCCTGCCATCTTCAGCTAAAACTATCCCGTGGGAGGTCCTCTTTCGATAAGGCTCTTTGTGGGGAGCCGCTCCGATATCGTAAAGGAATTTGTAAATAAACCTGGAGTAAAGCAAATGCAAGGTGGTATGCTCCATTCCCCCGTTGTACCAATCCACGGGCATCCAGTATTCCAAATTCTTTTTATCGGCCAAGGCTTTATCGTTGCCGGGATCGGTATAGCGCATATAGTACCAGTTGGAACCGGCCCAGTTAGGCATAGTATCGGTTTCCCTTTTGGCCGGCTTTCCGCATTTCGGGCACTTAACGTTAATCCACTCTTTAATTTCAGATAAAGGCGACTCTCCCGTTCCAGTAGGCTGATATTTTTCAACGTAAGGAAGTTCTAGGGGCAAATCTTCTTCCGGAACGGGCACAGCGCCGCAATCCGGACAATGTATTATGGGGATAGGCTCGCCCCAATAGTGCTGCCTGGAAAATATCCAATCTCTAAGCTTGTAATGAACGGTCTTTCGGCCCAATCCTTTTTTCTCCAGCCATCCGGTAATTTTTTCTATCGCCTTTTCCGATTTCAAGCCGCTGAATTCCCCGGAATCGACCAAAACGCCGTAATCAATAAAAGCATCGCTGGAAATATCGCCTCCGGACACGACCTCCCTTATATCCAATCCGTACTTCTTGGCAAATTTATAGTCTCTCTTGTCGTGGGCGGGAACCACCATAACGGCCCCTCCCCCGTAAGAAGAAATGACGTAATCGCCCAGCCAAACGGGTATTCTTTCTCCGTTAGCGGGATTCACACAGTAAGAACCGGTGAAAACTCCCGTTTTTTCTTTTTCTTCTGACGTTCTTTCTAAATACGTTTTTTTCTTGGACTCCTTTATGTACTTCTCCGCTTCTTTTTTCCGTTCCTTGGTTATAAGCTTTTCCGCCAAAGGATGCTCTGGAGCCAAAACAACGGCTGTTACTCCGAAAACCGTATCAGTTCTTGTGGTAAATACGCTTATAATTTTATCCGAATCTTCCACTTTAAAATCTATTTCCGTGCCGTAGCTCCGGCCTATCCAATTTTTCTGCTGGGCCTTGACCCGCTCCGGATAATCAACTTCGTCTAAGTCGTCTATCAGCCTGTCAGCATAGGCGGTAATTTTAATCATCCACTGCTTTAGCATTTTTTCTGAAACTTCGGCTCCGCATCTCTCGCAGGCTCCGGCCACCACCTCTTCATTGGCCAGCCCGATTTTGCACGAAGGGCACCAGTTGATTGGCATTTCCGCCTGGTAGGCCAGCCCTTTTTCAAAAAGCTTTAAAAATATCCATTGAGTCCATTTATAGTATTGCGGGTCGGTAGTGTTAATTTCTCTCTCCCAATCAAAAGACAGTCCTAACGACTTAAGCTGTCTTTTAAAGTTAGCCACGTTTTTTTTAGTGGCTAAACTGGGATGGATACCGTGCTTTATGGCATAATTTTCCGTCGGCAAACCGAAAGCGTCCCACCCGATTGGAAACAGAACATTATATCCCTCCATCCTCTTTTTCCTGGAAACGGCATCCAGGGCGGCATAGCTTCGAACATGCCCCACATGAAGGCCATCCCCGGAAGGATAGGGAAATTCTACTAAAATGTATTTTTTATCCTTCTTGGAAAAATCATCGGCTGCGGCCAGTCTTTCTTTTTCCCAGTACTCCTGCCATTTAGGCTCTATTTCTTGGGGATTGTATTTCATATGTTGAATAATCTCCTGGCGTTATTGGTTGTAATACTAATCAGGTCATTATATTCCACATTCCTTATCTCGGCAATTCTTTCAGCTACGTGCTTTACGAACAACGGCTCGTTTCTCCCCTCTTCTTGGGGAGGGGTAAGATAAGGGCAATCGGTTTCTATAACAATTCTGTCTTGAGGAAGATTCTTTATAACCTCACTGGAGTCCATTTTAAAAATAAGCCCGTTGAAGCCGAAATGGAGTCCCAAGCCCAAATACGTTTTAGTCTGCTCCCAGTTTCCCGTATAGCAATGGAGAACTCCCCTCAAGGCGGAATCGTTCCTGAATTTCAGCAAATCGGTTAGCTCCTGATGAGCCATTCGGCAATGAAATATTACGGGCAAATCCAGCTCTTTGGCTAAATCAAGCTGAAGAGATAAAGCTTCCGCTTGCTTTCTTTTAAACTCCTCTCGTTTTTGTTTTCCTTTCGGCCTCCAGTAGTAATCAAACCCCACTTCTCCTATGGCCACCACTTTAGGGAGGCGGGCAAGTTCTTTATATTTTTCGTAATCGAATTTTTCCTCGCGAGTGTTAAACTGAATTTCCTCAGGGTCGTCTTTTATTTTCACCAGCCCGGTTTCCAGGTGAATGGGATGAAGGCCGACGGCGGCATAAACTCCCTCCTTGTATTTTTGAGCCATCTCCACGGCTCTTTTTGATGTGGTATACTGCGACCCAACATTTATCATCCACACCCCCCCGTCCAAAGAACGGCGGATGACATCCGGAGCGTCTTCTTTGTAAGCATTAAAGTTAACGTGGGTGTGAGTATCTATAATCATTATATTCTCGGAAAGATAGGATCGGCCTTATTAGAGCGAAGCTGTTTGAAAATTCTGGAGGAAGCGTCGGGCAAAAAAGGTATTAAAAGCTCGGCTACGTCTTCTATTATCAGTAGGAGATTTCCTATAACCTCTTCCCGATTGCCCTTTTTCTCCCAGGGCCGCTCTTTCTCTATATACCTGTCGCACCAGCCGATAAGCTGCCAGACGGAAGCTAAAGCTTCGTTGAACTTCAGCTCCGACATCGCCCTTTTATACTTATCCCAGCACTCGTTAAGCGCCTTTACATTTTCGGATCCCAACTTGGGCTTCGCTTTGAGTTTTCCAGCCATAGTTATAACGCGGGAAACCAAATTACCTAGTCCGGAAGCCAAATCGGAATTATATCTCTTTTCGAATTTCTCCACCGTGAAGTCTCCGTCTTCCGTCGAAGGAATTTCCCGTAGTAGAAAGTAGCGGACCGCGTCGGTCCCGTACTTCTCCGCAAGTTCAAAAGGATCGACTATGTTACCCAGGCTTTTTGACATTTTCTGCCCTCCTACGTTTATAAAACCGTGGACGAAAATGGCTTTAGGCCGAGGCAATCCCAGAGAAAGAAGCATTCCCGGCCAAATCAGGCAGTGGAACTTTTGGATATCCTTTCCTATGAAATGGATGTCGGCTGGCCAATATTTTTTAAACTTAGCCGAATTTTTATCGTATCCCAAAGCGGAAATATAATTTGTCAAAGCGTCGCCCCAGACATAAATTGTTTGAGTATCGTCATCTGGAACGGGCACCCCCCATTCCAAATCTTTGCGGGGCCGAGAGAAGCTGATGTCTTCCAAACCTTGCCTAACAAAACTAAGCATCTCATTTTTCCTTGTTTCGGGAATGATTTTTATCTCTTCTTTCTCTAATATCTTCTCTATTTCTTTGGAGTACTTGGAAAGCTTAAAGAAGTAATTTTCTTCTTCCACAATTTCCGGAGAAATGCGGTGGATAGCGCATTTTCCTCCCACAAGGTCCTTTCTGGTTATAAAAGCTTCGCAGCCGGAACAATACAGGCCTTTGTAATTCTTTTTGTATATATCCCCTTTTTTCTTTAATTCCATCCAGACTTTTTGAACCGTCGGCCAGTGCTTCTTTCGGTCGGTAGTCCTTATAAAATCATCATTGGATATGTTTAAAACTTCTGCCAATCGGCGGAACTCCCCGGAAATCCGGTCGGTGAAATCTTTGGGAGACTGGCCGGCCTGCTCGGCGGCCTTCACCACCTTCTGGCCGTGCTCATCGGTGCCGGTCAAAAAGAAAACATCCTCTCCTTGAAGGCGGCGGTATCTTGCTGCGGTGTCTGCTTGGACTGTTTCCAAGGCAAAGCCTAAATGAGGAGAAGCATTTGTATAGGCAATGCTGGTGGTAACGTAGAATTTTGGCGATTTATCCAGCATAAGATATAATTTAAATACTGACCTTATTTTATCACACTTTCGCTAAATTTTCATGATCCTTTCTTCCCATATCCTAGCGGGAGCAGCCATGGCGGCTAAAGTCCAGAACCCTTTTCTGGGAATTTTTTTGGCTTTCATAAGCCACTATCTTCTAGATACATTCCCGCACGCCGAATACTCGATTAAAAATATTCAGGAAAAGCGATGGAAAAAATCGATTCCGGATTTTTACAAAGTGTTTCTAGACGCCTCCTCGGGAATGCTGTTGGTATATTTAATTGCCGGCTCAAACTCCCTGATTTTTGCCGGCGCCTTGGCGGCAATGGCCCCCGACGGAATTACCCTCCTGTATATTCTTTTTCCGAAAATAAAGCTGCTGCAAATTCACCAATCTCTGCACAACTGGCTGAATGGAATCGGCCAAAAGAAAAAAATCTCCATTTTCTGGAGAATAGTTACTCAAGTAGCGGTAGGAGGAATAGCTATTTATTTTTTACTACAACCACAAACTCTCCTTTGGGGTTAATTTTCCCTATAACCTCTTTTATTTTTCCTCTATAGACGGTTTCAAACTTTTTAGTAAGCTCCCTGCAAACTACTACTTCCCTGTTTTTTATTTTACCCAGTTCTTTGAGCGATTTTATTATCCTATGGGGAGATTCGTAAAAAATAACCGGGTGGGGAGCGGAAACAGCTTCTTCAAAAAACTTCTTTCTTTTCTTTTTGGCGGGCGGAAATCCCAGAAAAACAAACCTATCCATTGGAAATCCGGAAATTGAAGCGGCGGCAACCAAAGCGCTAGGGCCGGGTATGGGTACTATTATTACCGATTGAAGTCCCTTCTCAACCAGCCTTTCAATGAGCTTGTTGCCTGGATCGGAAATCCCGGGAGTCCCGGCATCGGAGACCAAAGCCAGATTTTTTCCGTCTTTAAGAAATTGAACTATATTTTCCACTTTTTCCAAGCGGGAGTGCTGATGATAGCTGATGGTGGGAGTTTTGATTTTGTAATGGAAAAGGAGTTTTTGAGTTTCCCTGGTGTCTTCACATAAAATTAAATCGACGTTTTTTAAAACGTCGAGAGCTCTCGAGCTTATATCTCCTAAATTGCCAATGGGGGTGGCAATAATATATAGAGTACTCATAACGATTTATATCGATATATCGCTTTTAGTGTTATAGAACTACCGCTGATTCTTCTTTTTTCTTTTTAAGAAAGTCGCGCAAAAATTCAAAAAGTATCCCGGCAATCGGAATAGCCAGTAAAGCTCCCATCAATCCCCAAAGATTAGCTCCTATCATCACGGATATCAGCACCAGGGCCGGAGGAAGGCCTATAAGCCTTTTTGTCAGCACAGGGCTGAGAATATTGCCTTCTATTTGCTGAATAAGGATTGTGGCAATAAGAAAGAAAACTGCTTTCAGCCAAGAATCGGCTGCAACTATGACAGCGATCGCCACGGCGGCTAAAACCGGACCGATGAAGGGTATGAAATTGAAGACTCCCGAAAACAAGGCGAAGGAAACAGCGTAATCAATATTAAGAACATAGCAAGTAACAAAAGTCATGGCGGCAACGAAAACCGAGGCGAGTATCCTGGCTCCGAACCAGCCGCTGACTTTCTTTTGGCTTTTTCCCCACAAGCTTAAAACCACAGCTTCATATCTTTTGGGAGTAAGAACCTTTATTATCCTTTCCAGCCCCTTTTCCTCCAAAGAAAGAAATAGAGCGATAGATATGATGGTGATGGTGGAAAAAAGCCCGCCGAATATGGCTCCGATTGCCGTAAATATATTGGAAGATATCTTAGTCAGACTTTCTTCTATTGCTCCGGTAAAAGAGTCGAAGCTTTCAAAAGCCTCTATTCCCAAATTCTTTAAGGGAGGGGAAATCCTTTCAAAATACTCCGGAAAAGCCTGGGAAAACTGCTGTATTTCGCTGAAGAATAGCGGGGTTATGAGATAAATCATCACTCCGATAATACTGAACACGGAAACATAAACTAAGACTGTTGCTACCACCCTGGGAATAAACCTTCTGAGAAAATCTATGGCCGGATTGAATAAAACGGAAATAATAACGGCGAAAATAACCCAAATCAAAACATCTCTTACCAAATAAAGCATGTAAAAAGTTACTCCGGCAACGGCGATTTTCAGAATCGACGACCAAGATATGTCTAAAAGCTTGTTTTCCGTCATAATTTCAATAATTTATCGAAGGTTTTGCGGTTTTTATGAGGTCCGACCAGAGCCAAATTCAAGCCTTCGGGCTTGAAAACGTCCTTGGCTACAGCCAAAACGTCCCGACTTGTTACCTTATCAATTTTAGCATAAACCTCTTTGGGGGTTAAAATCCTTTTTTCCAGCAATTCATGAATGCCGTAGAAAGCGGCCAGCTCATCCGAAGACTCAAGGGATAAGGCCATTTTTCCTTTTATGTATTCCTTCGCCTTTTTAAGTTCTTCAGCCGGAACTTTCTTTCGGGATATTTTTCGGTATTCCTTTAATATGGTGGAAACAGCTTTCTGGGCATTGCCGTTTTCCACTCCGGCCTGAGTAACAAGAAATCCGGTATCGGGATTGCACTCGCTTTCGGTTTTAATGTAATAGGCCAAGCCCAATTTTTCCCTCACTTCCATAAAAAGCCTGGAGCTCATCATTCCCCCCAGTAAAACAGTCAAAATATCCTGGGCATACTTTTTGGGATGAAGAACGTTGTATCCTCTAACCCCCAAACATAAATGGGTTTGGTCTGTTTCCCTGTAATCAATCAGGCTGGCCGGTTTTTTCTGGTCTTCAACCACTTTGGCTTTTTCTTTGGGATCAAAGCTTTTCATGCCGGTAAAATATCTTTTCACTTTTCCGATTGCGTCCTCCTCTTCAATCCTTCCCGCCACGCAAACAATTGTATTGGGAGCCGTATACTGCCTTTTCATGTATTCGAAAAGGTCTTTTCTGGTGATGGATGAAACCGTTTCCTTGGTGCCCGCAATATCCCATCCTGCCGGCTGATCGCCATAAAGCAGGCGATTCCATAATAATCCGATCCGCGACATGGGATTGTCGTAAAGCATGTTGATTTCTTCTATTATCACCCCTCTTTCCCTTTTTACTTCTTTTTCCGGAAGCAAACTGTTTAAGTAAATGTCAGAAACCCATTTTAAGGCCAAATCGAATTTAGAAAAAGCCGTCTTGGCATAATATCCCGTATATTCTTCTCCCGTAAAAGCGTTATATATCCCTCCCACCTTATCCAATGTTTCGGCAATCTCCAGCTTATCTGGCATATTCTTTGTCCCCTTAAAGAACATATGCTCCAAAAAATGGGATATTCCGTTGATTTCCTTGGTTTCATACTTGGAGCCGGTGCCGACCAAAACCAAAACAGTCACCGCTTGGGTGCTCTTTTGGGGAACGGTAATAATTCTTAATCCGTTGCTTAGGGTCGTTTTTTTAAACATTAAGCTTTTCCTTTATTACCGAAAGCAAATCTGTCACCTTCACTCTTTCTTGCTTCATTGTGTCGCGATCACGGAGGGTGACGTCGTCATTTTCAAGAGTATCAAAGTCAACCGTAACGGCGAATAAAGTCCCTATTTCGTCCTGCCTTCTGTACCTCCTGCCAATCGAGCCAATCTCGTCGTATTGAGTGGAAAATTCGGGCTTTATCATCTGGAATATTTCTTTGGCCTTTTTAACAAGTTCGGGCTTGTTTTTAACCAAAGGAAGAACGGCTACTTTAACTGGAGCCAGAGACTTGTGGAGCTTGAGCATCACTTCTTCCTCTTTGGCGGACTCGGTAGTCTTAGTTCGACCTCCCCTAACTTCACAATATGAATCGATTAGGAAAGCCAAAAAAGACCGGTCAGCCCCTACTGAGGTTTCTATTATATAAGGGAAGTATTTTTCTTTCTTTTCTTCGTCATAGTACCGAAGATCTTGTTTGGAATTCTTGGTATGGTTGGAAAGATCCCAATCTCCCCTGTTATGGACTCCTTCTATTTCCTGCCAGCCGAAAGGAAACCTGTATTCTATGTCCACCGCCTTTCTGGCGTAATGAGCCAGCTCGTTTTTAGGAACCTTCTTGATCCTTATATTCTCCTTCTTGATTCCTAGCGAATAATACCATTTCAGCCTGGCCTTCAGCCAGTATTCAAAAAACTTATCTGCAGTCTCGGGACGACAAAACCATTGCATCTCCATCTGCTCGAATTCCCTAGTCCGGTAAATGAAATTTCCCGGGGTGATTTCATTTCTAAAAGCCTTCCCTATCTGAGCTACGCCAAAGGGAATTTTCAACCGCATTGAATTGAGAATATTATTGAAGTTTACGTATATTCCCTGGCATGTTTCCGCTCTCAGATAAGCTTCAGAGCCATCTTCCTGAACTGGGCCTATAAAAGTTTTCATCATTAAGTTGAATTTTTTCGGCTCGGTCAGCTCTCCGCCGCAATCTGGACACTTGTCTCCATCAATAAAATCCTTCCTGAAGCGCCGGTGGCACTTTTTGCACTCAACAAGCTCATCGGCAAAACCGGCTGTCAGGTGTCCGGAAGCCTGCCAAATTTTCGGAGACATGAGAATAGCCGAATCCAGAGGGACGACATTCTCCTGGTTCCTGGTCATTTCTTTTCTCCAAGCTTCCTTGACGTTGTTTTTCATTTCAGTTCCCAAAGGACCAAAGTCATAGCAGGAACCAAATCCTCCGTAAATCTCGGAGGAAGGAAAAACAAAGCCTCTTCTTTTTGCGAGCGAAACAATTTTATTCATCATATTATCCATAAAATGCAATTAAGTTATTTGACCGTGCCATCGGAAACCGAATCATCGTCAGGCAAGGCGGTATTAATCGCCTCATCTGTTCCTTCTACGGTAAGGCCAGTAAACTGATCTTCGCCGGTTATTTTAGCCGTCCCTATTATTTCGGGGACAGTTCCTGCCTGAAAAGAATCGGGAGAGAAACGAACCTGGAAGGAAACATTGGGACCCGCTCCCGTTACTCCTTTACCGGCATCCAGATTATCCAGCTTCCAGACTACTTCTCTGGATACGGAATCGTAAGTCAAATTGGTCCCTTCAGGAAAAATCCTTCCGGTTAAAGATACATTCCTACCGAGAGTAGCGCTTACTTGCATATTATCCACATCGCTATAATAGTTTTTGGCCTGCCAGGTAATCGTGTAAGTGACGGTTTGGCCGACTTCGGGAGGAATCGGTCCAGAATTGCCGAATATTTCGTCAACGAAATATCCTTTTTGGTCTATCTCCACGAGAGTGTTAACTTTATTGGTAAACTCCTGCCTGGCTTGGCTTAGATAAACGTTGTTTTTAATAACGGGATTCTTGTTTTGGGCTCCAAAATCTTCTTTTAGGTCAATCCAAAATTCCACTTTTCCTTCTTCTTGGGCATCTAAGAACTGCAGGTCGGGAACCCTTCTCCAGTCGAAAACTATGGAATTGTCTCCCCTCTCGAATTCTCCCAAGGGAGCTCTGATGGTTTCGAAATTAAAGGCTGCGCCTTCCAACCTGGCCACTAAAAATAGATTATTGAAAACTTCGCTTCCGATATTTTTAAAGATAATCTCGTAATGCAAAGTATCTCCGGGATTGGCCACGTACTGGGGACTGCCGTTAATCTGCTGAGAAATATAAAGCGAGGGCGTTACTATTCTGACCGCCCGAATGGATTCTTTAAGTAAAACAAAGTTGCCGTCCTGCCAACTTCCCAGCTGGGCCTTAAACATTTTTTCTTCCTCAATTTGACCCATGATGGTTCCTTTTATTTCCACTCTTCCTCCTTCGGCCTTGTTTAAAAGCCCTATATCCCACTCAGAAGAATCCAACGGCTCGGGAGAGGCAGACTGAAACTCGAAATCCGAGGGGTATTCCATCTTTATGGCTAAATTGGAAATCGGGTAATCAACGTTGGAGAAATAATTAAGATTAAAACTTAACTCCTTTCCCGATTCAATTCTCGAGGGAAGGTCCAAGTCTAAGGTTAAAGGAACAGTTCCTATTTTTGTCGTAAAAGAAGTTTCTGATTCGTATCTGGCGTTGAGATTTTTCGGCTTGTAGCTCAACCAAGCCTTAGCTTTTTTGAGCTCTCCCGCGCTGCCAACTAAACGGACTCGGAAATGAAAGGTCTCCTCTTGGCCCGGATAAATATCCTGAAGCACCATTTCTTTTCTCAAGGATCCGCCGTCGGAGGGAACCGAATATTCGGGGAATTCGAAAATAAGTATCGGCTCTTCCAGCCGAACGTTGCCGTTATTCTTATACTTAACTGTGTATTCTATTTCTTCTAAAAGATTGGCCTGATCGGCTCCCAGTATTTCCAACTTAAGAACTTCTTTGGAGTAAGTATTTTTTTGGTAGTACCAAAAAGCGGCCGCTCCCAAGATAACGGCTAAGACAATAACGATTAAAATTATTTTATTTCTCATATTTTTATTATATCAGTTTTTTGATGATTTCATCCAGATAATCCTGGGAAATTTCTTTTAATGATTTTTTTAAATGAGGGGCGGTCTTCAATCTGGAAACGACTTTCCAGTCCTTGCCAACTATGACCCTCAAAGTTTTTATCAAATCTTGATCGATTTGGAAAGCGCCCCGGGCTTTGCCAAAACACTTTCTGCAAATCAGCCCTCCATCTAAAGAACTAAAGTAAAGGAAGCTGGGAGCCATTTTTTTTGCGCAAATGGAACAATTGTAGAGCTCGGGAAGATAACCGAGCAAGGAAAAGAAATTCCAAAGAAAATAATAATAGAGCAGTCCGGCCTTTCCTTTTCCGGCTTTTTCCAGCTCTAAAAAAGATTCTTTAGCCAGCTTCCATATTCTTTCGTCTTTTTCTTCAAATCCGGTCAGCTTATCCAGAATTTCAGCCATGCTGTAAGCAACTTTCATTTTTTCAAAATCCTCTCTTAGGCCGGGAAAACTTTCTATTAAGCCGGCATCTGTCAGGGTCTTTTGCGCCCTGCCTTGTATGAACTCTATGTCTGAAAAATACAAAAAATCGGCGCCTCCTCTAAGCTTGGACTTTGTTTTTCTGACAGCCCTCCCTAAAACGCTCAGCTTGCCGAAATCCCTCGTATATATTTTAAAAATCTGGTCCGCTTCTCCCCGGTCAATCTTTCCGATGACCAGGCCCTTGGACCTGTAATGAACAACCATTTATTGAAAGCATTTAATTCCCCTGTTTCCACTTTTCCAGCATCTTAATCTTTTGATCCAGTTCTTTTTTTACCTTGTAGTCTTTGGTATACATCTTCTCCTTTTGCATCTTCTTTAAAGCAGTATCGAATTTTTGCTTGGAAAGGCCGTAAGAACTTCCGCTGTATTTTTTTAAAGTATCCACCAACCCCATCCTTTCTTGCTTGCTAAACTTTTTCCCGTATTTGGGAGCCGCCTCATAAGGGGCCTTTCTGGCAAACTGTTTCAGGCTACCGAAAGTTTGGTAGCTCTTTTCGCCGAAAAGGCCTTTTGGCTTTTCAGCGGGCTTTGGAGGGGCTTTGGGCGCCGGCCTTGAAGGTGGGAGAGAAGGTCTTTTTCCGAATCCGAATAAAGCCATATAATTAGATTTTTTTAATTCCAACCCACAATTTGTAATTGCCGACCTTTAGTTCTTCTTCAACG
>CAYXYS010000009.1:0-16923 GCA_964469735.1 uncultured Candidatus Saccharibacteria bacterium | reverse complement strand
CTCTCCTCCTCGGTGATACCCGGAAACGAAAGGACGGTGCAATTCCTTAAAGACCAGCTTTATAGGCAGAAAGTTAAAGTCTATCACTATAAAATGATGGACATTCACGCAGGAGGCCACGCCCAAAGAGATGAATTAAGGCAAATGATGCAGTTAATTAAGCCCAAGTTTTTCATTCCCATACACGGCCAGTATTCCATGCTCGTCAATCATGCTGAATTAGCTAAAGAACAGGGAATTCCCGAAAAGAACGTCCTGGTGGTAGAAAACGGACAGGTCGTGGAACTGAACCAAAACAAAATAGCCATAACTAAAGAACGGGTTGAATCCAATTACGTCATGGTTGACGGCCTGGGGATCGGCGACGTCGGAGAAGTGGTATTGAGAGACAGACAGACGCTGTCCAAAGACGGAATGTTCGTAATAGTGGCGATTATAGACAGAACGACTGGAAGAGTGAAGGGATCTCCTGATATAATATCAAGGGGATTCGTTTATCTCAGGGAATCCAAGGAGCTGCTTTATGAAACAAGGAAGCGAGTTATAGATATCGTCAACAAATCCACAGGATCCGGCGGAGCGGTAAACTGGTCATACGTTAAAGACAGCATCAGAAACCGCATCGGCGACTTTCTCTATCAAAAGACTCAGCGCCGCCCCATGATACTGCCGGTGGTAATCGAAGTTTGAGCAAAGCGAAAACCGAGCACTCGGTTTTATTATGGCAATCTTACACCTAAAATTCATAATTAACTATTCAAGTACGGAGCTACTCAGTTAAACCTGAGTGCTCGGTACTTACTGTATTCGCATATGAGAATTCTATCTGGCGTCCAGCCAACGGGTTCAATACATATAGGAGCTTATACCGGGGCAATCTCACAATGGAACGAACTCCAAACCATAGGAGAGTGCATTTTCTTTATTGCCGACCTTCATGCCTTGACCGTCCCCCAAAAGCCGGATGAATTCCAAAAGCAAACACTGAATACGGCAATAGAGCTTCTGGCAGCAGGCCTGGACCCGGCAAAATGCATTATTTTCGTCCAGTCCCAAATTAAAGAGCACGCCGAGCTCTGCTGGCTTCTCAATACCGTCACTCCCCTGGGAGAATTGGAAAGAATGACCCAATACAAGGAGAAGTCAAAACAGTTCAAGAAGAACATCAATGCCGGACTTTTGGACTATCCGGTGCTCCAGGCTGCCGACATACTCTTGTACCAAACAGAATCGGTCCCGGTGGGAAAAGACCAGCAGCAGCACCTGGAACTGACCAAAAACATAGCCAGGAAATTCAACCAAAGATACGGGGAAACATTCAAGATTCCCGAAGCCCTGGTTCTTAAAATCGGAGCCAAGATAATGGCCCTTAACGACCCGAAAAAGAAAATGTCGAAATCCTCTCCGCAAGGATGCCTTTATCTTTTCGACGAACCGGAGGTTATTAAAAAGAAAATAATGTCGGCGGTAACCGACACCGGAAAAAAGATTAAATACGACCCGGTTAAAAAAGCGGGAATTTCCAACCTTCTCACCATTTACTCTGTTTTCAGCGGCCAATCTATCCCCCAGCTGGAAAAGAAATTCAGCAATAAGGGCTATGCGGACCTAAAAAAACGGCTGGCTGAACTGCTTATCTTGAAACTGGAGCCCTATAGAAGGAAGAAAAAAGAGCTTCTCTCCAGAGAAGTCTACGTAAGAGAAATACTGGAACAAGGAAGAAAAAGGGCGAGATCAATAGCCCAATCCACTATGGCTCAGGTTAGAAAGAAAATGGGCCTATTTTAAAATGCTTATAGACTTTAAAAAACTGTCGTCTTCGTTAAAATTCGCGGCAAGCGGACTGAAAGACATATTCAGAGAAGAAAACGCTTTCAAGTTTGAACTTCTTATAGGAATTATCGTGGCGTTGGCCGCTTTTTATTTTAATCTTTCCGCACTGGAAAAAGTGGCTGTTTTCATAGTAATATTTTTCGTTCTTTTCGCCGAATTGATAAACTCGGTAGTGGAAAGAATTATGGATGTTTACAGCCCGAATTTCGATCCCAGGGTTAAAAAAATAAAGGATATCTGCTCGGCCATAGTCCTTTTAAGCTGCGCAATGGCGGCAATTGTCGGCATTTTTATCTTCATTGACAAACTGCCGGTTTAACAGTAAAGTGTAGCATTAAAACTGAATAAGGAGGGGGCTAGTGATTATCGGATTCGATGTCGACGGCGTCATAGCTAAAGCCCCTCTGGGGCTTCATAATTTATTGAGAGAATGCCAAAAAGGATGGAACTTACTGCTTAAAACCCCGCTGGGAACCCTTGTTTACAGAAAACTCAGGTTCGCCGACGAGGAAGTGAAAGAATTGATGCGCCAGCTTCATTCCAGAGGCCACCCGATAGTAATTATCAGCTATGCCTTGGGAGACGGAAGCAAGAAAGCAAAGGAATGGCTCGTAGAGAACGAGGTGAGTTTTAATCAAATAGCTGTTCCCAAAAAAGGAGAGAGCCCGCTGGAATTCAAGGCGCGCGCCATACTGGAATACCATTGCGATTTCTACGTGGAGGACCAACTGACACTGGTGGAGGGAATCTTAAAAAAAATTCCGGGAGTGCGGGTAATTCACTACCGGAACAAGGAGGATTTAAGCGTCTTAAAGGAACTAAGTTAAAATCAATTTACTTAGTTCTTTTTTCTTTTGCTCCATCAATTTCTTGCTTTTGGCTTCAACCACCAGCCTCAACAAAGGTTCGGTTTGAGAAGCCCTGGCGTTGAACCACCATTCCTTAAAATCTATCCTCAAACCATCAAGGCGGAAAATCTTACCATTCTTATATTTCCCTTCCAGCTTCTTTAAAACCTTGTCTTTGTCTTTAACCTCAAAATTAATTTCTCCCGAGTGGCTGTAAAGAGATACCGCCCCGATAATTTGCGATAAAGGTTCTCTATTGCGAGTCATTTCCTTAAGCAGGGTAAAAAGCACGAACAGCGGCGCTTCGCAAAAATAGTGTTTTTTGTGGTAATAATGTCCGGAAAATTCTCCCGCGAAAATTATATCCTCCTTCCTCATTCTCGCTTTAATAAAAGCATGGCCGACTTTCCCCATTAGGGGAACTCCTCCCGACTCTTTGATTATCTCCTTGACGGCATTACTTGAACGCAAATCGTAAAGAATCTTCTGCTTTGGATTGTCTTTGAGTATTGAACGAGCCACTATGGCGGTTACTAAGTCGGGAGGAACCATTTTCCCTTTTTCATCTACAAAAATCACCCTATCCCCGTCTCCGTCAAAAGCCATACCCAAATCAGCCTTCTTTTTTTTAACTTCCCTTTTAAGGGCGGCTAAATTTTTTTCTATTAAGGGATTGGGCGGATGGTTGGGAAACCTGCCATCCAGCTCGGCAAATAAAAAGTGCACCTTGCCGGGCAAACTTTTCTTAATGGGGGGGAGAAAAATGGCAGAAACGGCATTGGCGGCGTCTATAACCAAACTTGCTTTTGGAAAATCGGCTTTATGGAATTCTCTCATATTAAATTTTATGTATTCCGGTAAAACATTTCTTTTTTTAACGCTTCCCTTCTTTTTTTCTCCGAAATTTTCTTTCGCGGCCAATTCCCTAATTTTTTTGAGTCCCGACTGCCCACCAATGGGAACAGCGCCTTTTTTCACTATTTTTAAGCCGTTGTAGTCAGGCGGGTTATGGGAAGCGGTAATACTTATTCCCCCGTCAAAACCGTAGCGAGCGCAAGCCCAATATAAAAGAGGCGTAGGCGCCAATCCAATGTCGGTTACCAAGGCTCCGGAATCGACTAGCCCGGAAACCAAACCTCGGTGAATATTGGGGCTGGAAAGCCGGTTGTCTCTGCCGACCACAATCTTGGGCATAGTAACTCCCAAAAACTCCGCTGTTGCCCGACCGATGAGGCGGGCAGTTTCTTTGTTAATTTGATCGGGATAAAGACCCCTTATATCATAAGACTTGAAAATTGATGGATTAACCCCGTTAGAAATTCGGTTCACTTTGTTCATTATAATAATTATTTTCGTTAACCCCGTTAATTTTATAATTTCTAACGGGGTTGATTTTCATGTTTCTTCATTATATCATATCTATATAGATTTTTAACTTGACCGGCGGTTCTCAGCCTGCTACAATGACAGCGATTATGAAAAACTACGAGCTCACATACTTAATCCCCTCGACTCTTGCCGAAGAAGAACAAAAAAGAATATCCGAAGAAGTTTCCTCTTTAATTCAAGATAAGGGAGGGGTCTTAAAGGAAGGAGGAGTGCCGATAAAAAGGATACTTCCTCAAGCAATAGGCCAATACGGAGAAATTCTTTCCGTTTCCATTAATTTCTATATCAACCCGGAAAAAATCCGGGAAATTGAAAGCGGCCTCAAAGAAAAAAGAGAGGTGCTCCGCTTTATGCTGGTAGTAAAAGAGGCAATATCGGCTCCCAAGCCGATTAGGAAGAGAATCAAAGAAGAACCTCAAAAAAAGGTCGAATTAAAAGACATTGAGGATAAAATCAACGAAATCCTCGACGAAGAATAATCGTATATGAATTTCAATAAGGTAATCATAGTCGGAAACTTGGCTTCCGATCCTGAATCGAGGACTACTCCTTCGGGCCAGCAAGTTTGCAATTTCAGAATTGCCACCAACAGAGTTTGGAAAGATAGAAATACCGGAGAACAGCAAAAAGAAACCGAGTTTCACACGGTAGTGGCCTGGGGAAAACTGGCTGACATAGCCTCAAGATTTCTAACTAAAGGAGGGCTAGCCATGATAGAAGGAAGGCTGAGAACCAGGTCGTGGCAGGATCAGGCTGGCAATAAAAGGTTCAGAACCGAAATAGTGGCCGAAACCCTCCAGCTTGGTCCCCGGGGAATCGGAGGAAAAGCCGCCGCTAAAGATGGCGAGCCTCGCCCAGAAGAATCTGGGCGGGAGGATATTCCCGTCATTGAGGAGGGAAACGACGAGATAGACGTTAAAGACATACCTTTTTAAAAACCCATGGACCCCGTTAGAAGTCTAAGACAGAAAAAAATTAGATTAACTTTTTCTGCCAGGCACTAACGGGGATAAAATCAATAACATAAGTCCGTCAGAAATCAGCATAATAACTGTATAATGACGACTTCTAACGGGGTGGATTGTTATTTTTGCAAGAAAAACATACAAGAAATAGACTTCAAGGAAACGGATGTACTCCGCCGTTTTATCTCTAGTTTGGGAAAGATAAGGCCAAGGAAGAAAACCGGGCTTTGCGCTAAGCACCAGAGAAAACTGTCCTCTGCGATAAAGAGAGCCAGAAATCTGGGACTGCTTTCTTCCACTAGAAAGTAAAAAAGCTACTGTTCCTTTATCTCTTTATTTATAGCCGCTTCTATTTTTTTAACAACAGCGGGATTTTCTTTTAGAAACTTTTTGGCTCCCTCAACCCCTTGGCCTATTTTTTCTTCCTCAAATTGGAACCAGCTGCCCGACTTTTTGATAATCTCCATTTTCAGGGCCGTATTAAGAATATCTCCCAACCGGGAAATTCCCTCATTGTAGTAAATATCGAACTCGGCAGTCTTAAAGGGCGCGGCCACTTTGTTTTTAACTATTTTTGCCCTCACTCTGGAGCCCACGATGCTTTCCCCTTGTTTTATTTGGGCTATCCTCCTCAAATCTACCCTGACGGAGGAATAGAATTTCAGAGCCAACCCGCCTGGCGTGGTTTCAGGATTACCGAACATAACTCCGATTTTCATCCTGGTCTGATTCAAAAAAATAACAGAGGTCTTGGTTCTCGCAACCACGCTGGCCAGCTTCCTCAGCGCTTGGGACATAAGCCTCGCTTGCAACCCTATATGCTGGTCCCCTATTTCCCCGGCTATTTCGGCTTTCGGGGTCAAAGCGGCCACCGAATCAATGACGATAACATCAACCTCTCCGGACATAACCAAGGTTTCCACTATCTGAAGGGCTTGTTCTCCGGAATCGGGCTGAGATATTAGGAGGTCTTCAACATTAACCCCTATCCTTTTGGCATAATCGGGGTCCAAAGCGTGCTCGGCGTCAACGAAAGCGGCCACTCCTCCTCTTTTTTGGGCTTCGGCGCAAACATGCAAAGCCAAAGTGCTCTTACCGGAGCTCTCCGGTCCGAATATCTCAATAACCCTTCCCCTGGGAACTCCTCCCACCCCCAAGGCCAGGTTGAGGGAAATAGCCCCCGTCGGGATAACATCAACGTCAACTGCCCGGACATCCCTGAGCTTCATTATGGCTCCCTCTCCAAACCTTTGTTTAATCTCATCGACTGCCTCTTGGAGATCTATTTTTTCTTTTTTGGCCTCTTTTTTCTCTTTTTTCTTGGGCATATTCGTTGATTATATCACAGTTATATCTTCCGCCAATCGCCGCCCTCGGGAGGCTCTTCGCCCTCAAGGCCACCGATAATCTCGCGAGGCTTGGCTCCCTCGCCAGGACCAACTACTCCTTTTTCTTCAAGCATATCTATTAATCGAGCGGCTCTAGCATACCCCACTCTCAATCTTCTTTGAAGCAGGGAAGCTGATGCCTTCTTTGATTCAATTACAACTTTCTTGGCTTCTTCATAGAGAGGGTCGTCTTCTCCTCCCATAAAATCCATAACGCCGCCCTTTTCAAGGGTTTTTTCCAGGCTCTCTGTTAAATCTCCTTTTTGGGAATCGGAAGTTACTTCGGGATTTTCTTCGCTTCCGTCGGCAACTGATGGATTTTCGGTTTTAATGTATTTTACCACTTTCTTCACTTCTTTGTCGGAAACATAGGCCCCCTGAATTCTCTTAGGCTTGGATATTTCAGCGGAAAGGAAAAGCATATCTCCGGCTCCCAAGAGCTTTTCTGCTCCGGCAGTATCCAAAATAGTCCTGGAATCCACTTGAGAAGCCACCTGGAAAGTAATTCTGGAGGTGATATTGGCCTTAATAAGCCCGGTGATAACTTCAACGGACGGCCTTTGTGTAGCCAGAATTAGGTGGATGCCGACGGCCCTGGCCATTTGAGCCAGCCTGACAATAGCTGCTTCTATTTCCCTTCCCCGAGATGCCATTAAGTCGGCCAGCTCGTCGACTCCCAGAACTATATACGGCATCATCTCATCTCCCTGTTTTGCCATTATTTCGTTATAGGAATTGATATCTCTGGCCTTGGCTCCAGAAAGAACTTCGAACCTTCTTTCCATCTCCCCTATCAGCCATTTGAAGGCATTGACCGATTTTTGGGCGTCGAATATAACCGGCGTTAAAAGATGAGGCAAATCGTTGTAAACAGGGAATTCAACCCTCTTGGGGTCTATTAAAATAATCCTTAAGGTTTCTGGCGAGTTTTCATACAAAAGGGTGGTAATAAGGGTATTCAAGCAAATGGTTTTACCGGTACCGGTCGAGCCGGCCACCAGTAAATGGGGCATTTTAGCCAAATCGGTGAAAACAGGAGAACCGGCCACATCCCTGCCCAAAGCCAAAGTAAGGGTGGAAGCTGAATTCTGGAAACGCTGATGTTCAAGGAGGTTTTTCAATCTAACCACGGTCCGGTTGCTGTTGGGCACCTCTATTCCCACCAAAGGGCGGCCGGGAATCGGCGCTTCTATTCTGATTGGATGGGCGGCTAGCGCCAAAGACAAATCGTTGCTTAAAGAAGTTATCCTGGTCAATTTCACTCCTTCGGCGGGTTTTAGGGTATATTGGGTAACCGTCGGTCCGATGTTAACCTCGGACATCTCCACTTGGATATCGAAATTCTGAAGAGTTCTTTTAATGATTGCCGAGTTTATTCTTATATCACCGACAGTCGGCACCCCTTTGTCTCTCTCCAGCATATCCAAGGGAGGGAAGTTATAATCTTGAGCCAGCCTGCTCTCGGTTCTGGGCTTTAACTCCAGCTCTTGGGAGCTTTTTTCTTCCTGCCTGGGCTTCTCTGTTTGAGGTATAGGCTCTAAAGGCTTAACTTTGAATTTAGGCCCGAATATTTTCCTTATAGACAGCCCCTCTCCTTTATCGGCTGTTTTAATTTTCACCTCCGCTTCGTCTTCTTCGTCTTTTTCGCGAGGTTTGTACAGAAACTGCCATAGAATTGCCAAGCCCACCAGCATAAGGGCGGCAAATACCAGCTGAGTGGCAATGGCACCGAAGGCTTTAAGCAGGGGCCAAGAGGCTAGATATCCGACCCAGCCCCCCCGCCTCAATTCGTGGTTGAAAACTTCAAAAGTGCCGCTAAGTCCGACAGTCAACAGAATCAAAGCTAGGGCTACGGGCCACTTGTTTTTGTATTTAAATCCGAATAAAGCCAGTCCTCCCAATATCAAAAAAATAGGTATGGCGAATCTCGCCTTGCCGAAAAGAAAGACTAGAACGTCTATAAAAAATTCTCCGCCGGCGCCGGCTAATTCGAAAAACGAAAGGAAGACTATCACCGCAATCACGAATAAAACAGCGGCCCAAATCAGCCTTTTTATCTCGTCCGGCAGGGCAAAACGAGACGCGCCCTTCTCTTTCCGGAGTGCCTGCCTTTTTTGATTTTGCTTCTTTTTCTTTCTGGCCATTTACTTTTACTGACTATATTTTAACATGCTGGAATGCGGAAATCAAAAGATGTCAAAACTCGTAATAGGACTATTGACACTGTCCTTAATAATGTTAAAATTAATATAGAATCATTACGAAAAAGCACTTCTTTGGGTTCCGTCCCTAAGCGGTGCTTTTTCTTTATAGACCGTGATATTCCAGCTTTTTTCTCATATTATCCATATACCATATCTTCTCTCTCGCTGCCTTTTGTAGCAAAACCGAGCATTTCTTCTTATTGGGACTCAAAACCACTTCCAGTTTTTTATTTTTATAAAAGTGATCCACTAGGGAATAAAAATCGCCGTCGCTAGTCACTATTACCGCCCTGTCGTAATCGTTATAATCAAGCATTGCTTGCAAAACCAAATCGGCATCTATATTACCTTTTGGCCTCCCCTTATCGTCCTTCATGACGGGCTTAAAAACCAACAGATAGCCGTATCTTTGAAGAGAACTATATAAATTCTTATTTTCAGGCAGATACCCGATGAATAAATATGCCGTGCTGATGGAATATTTTTCCCTAAGATACACTATTAGCTTTCTAAAATCTAATCTCCAGCCAAGTTCTTGAGTCCCTAGATTAACATTTTGACTGTCAATAAAAGCATAATTGTTAACTTTTTTATTCATTATATAATCCTATCAAAAAATCGCCCCTATGGCGATTTTTTGATTGACGGAACTTATTTCTTCTCTTGAAACCCTGTCCCCGAAGGAATCAGTTTTCCGATGATGACATTCTCCTTCAATCCCCTCAGCTTGTCTTCCTTGCCCTCAATAGCCGCTCTGATAAGCACTCTGGAGGTTTCTTGGAAGGAGGCTGCCGAAAGAAAGCTGTCGGTAGTCAAAGAAACTTTTGATATTCCCAAAAGTATCGTCTGGAAAGTCATGGGCTTTTCCTTTTCCTTTTTCAGCTTCTCGTTTTCTTCAAGGGCTCTGGCTAGTTCCATAACCTCGCCGACGCTGTAAGAGCTGCCTCCGACATCTTTGATTCTTATTCTGGAAAACATCTGGCGGACTATAACCTCAACGTGCTTGTCGTGGATAACCGCTCCCTGAGTGGCATAAATCTTTTGAATCTCCTTAACAATATATTTCTGAGTTTCTTCCTTGCCCACTTGCTTAAACAATTCCTTCAGGTCCAAATGGCCCTCGTAAAGCTGCTGGCCCTTTTTGACCTCATCTCCCTTTTCCACCCATAAAGCTTTTTTGGGAGGAACCTGGTATTCCACTATATCTTCTTTCTTTTTCTTGTTCTTCTGGTCGGATCCCTCATTCGGCTTAATTCTAATTATCTTTTCTGGAGTAATTTCCACAACCTTGCCGTCCACTTGGGAAATAGCGGCTTTACCTGCCGGAATTCTTGCCTCAAATACTTCTTCCACTCTAGGAAGACCTTGAGTAATATCGCCGCCTTCAGCTACTCCTCCGGTGTGGAAGGTTCTCATAGTCAGCTGGGTTCCCGGTTCTCCGATAGCCTGAGCTGCCACAATACCCACAGCTTCTCCCTTTTTAACCAGCTGGTTGTTTCCCAGATCCCATCCGTAGCATTTCTGGCAAACACTGCCCGGAGTTTTACAGCTTAAAGGCGAACGAACCCGTATAGACTCTATTTCCGGAGAATCAATAATCGCATGGGCAGCTGTCCAGTTAATCGCTTCTCCTTTTTTAACTATTCCTTTGATATCCTCTAAAGATATCCTTCCGATAATCTTGTAAAGCAGGTTCTGACCCATTTCCTGAGCGTCTTTTTTGTATATGACAATGCCTTTTTGGTCTTTGCAATCCTCTTCGGTTATAACCATATCGTGGGATACGTCCACCAGCCTTCTCGTTAAATATCCAGCTGCCGAAGTTCTTAAAGCGGTATCAGCAGTTCCCTTTCTGGCTCCGTGGGTGGAAATAAAGTACTCCAAAACGTCGAACCCTTCCTTAAAAGAAGATCTTACTGGCAGTTCCAGAATCTCACCGGCCGGATTGGTCACCAATCCCTTCATGCCGGTCATCTGCACCACCTGAGACCAGGTACCCCTGGCTCCGGATTCAATAATGGATTTAACAGAACCCAAAGGAGGCAGGGTTTCTGTAACCCTCTTTTCTATTTCAGCTTTAGTCTTTTGCCAAACCTCAATGGCTTGTGCTGCTTTCTCGTCTTTGGAAAGAAGGCCTTTCTTGTAATGGCTGTCGAGATTGTCTATGGCCTTTTGAGCCTCTTTCATTAATTCGGCTTTTTCTGGAGGAACGACCAAATCGTCCATTCCCCAAGAGATGGCGGATATAGTAGAAAACTCAAATCCCAAACTCTTTATTTTATCCAAAGCCTCCTCAACCACCTCGTTATCGTATTTCTCCGTCAGTTCGCTGGTCAGCCTATCGAGCTTCCTGGAATTCATATCCTCATTCTGAAAAGGAAAGTCTTTTGGCAGAGTGTTGTTGAAAAGAATTCTTCCAACGCTGGTTTCCACGAGATCTCTATTTATTCTCACTTTCACTTTGGCCCTTAAGTCTATGACCCCGGTGTCTGAAGCCAAAATGGCCTCGTTTTTGGAACCGAAAGTCTTGTTCTCCCCCAAAGCATTTGGCTTTATTTTAGTCAGCCAGAAAGCTCCCAAAACGATGTCCCTAACCGGACTAACCACCGGAGAGCCGGTAGCCGGCTTAAGTAAATTCAAAGTAGAAAGCATAATTTCCCTGGCTTCTGCCTGAGCTTCGTCAGATAATGGCAGATGAACAGCCATCTGGTCTCCGTCAAAATCGGCGTTAAAGGCCTTACAAACCAAAGGATGCAGCTGAATGGACTCTCCTTCTATCAACACCGGCTGAAAAGCTTGGATACCCAGCCTGTGAAGCGTTGGGGCCCTGTTTAAAAGCACCAGCCTCCCTTTTACTATCTCTTCTAAAATAGCCCAAACCTCTGGCGGAGCCTCTTCTATGAGCTTAGAGGCGCCCCTGACATTGTAAGCCAATTCCTGGTCTAGTATTCTTTTAATAACGAAAGGCTTAAAAAGCTCCAAAGCCATTTTTTTAGGTAAGCCGCACTGGTGGAGCCTCAAATCCGGTCCGACTACAATCACCGATCTCCCCGAATAATCCACTCTCTTGCCTAAAAGGTTCTGTCTAAATCTCCCCTGCTTTCCTTTAAGGATGTCAGCTAGGGATTTTAGAAGCCTTTTGCCTCCAGTGGTTGCGGTAGTCACCTGGCCCTTCCTCATGCTGTTGTCTATAAGCGCATCAACGGCTTCTTGGAGCATCCTCTTTTCATTTCTGACTATGACGTCGGGAGCGTTGATTTCCAGTAAATATTTTAAGCGGTTGTTTCGGTTGATAACCCTCCTGTAAAGATCGTTCAAATCTGAGGAAGCATATCTTCCTCCATCAAGCTGGACCATCGGCCTCAAGTCGGGAGGCAAAACCGGCAAAACAGTCAAAAACATCCACTCCGGTTTTATGCCGGCGTTGATCATCGCCCCTATCATCCTCAGCCTTCTCTGCACTTTTCTCTTGGTGGCTGGAGAAGCTTTTTCTGATTCTTTTTCTATCTCCTGGGCCAGCTGTTTCAAATCAATTTCCTGGAATATTTTTCTTAAAGTTTCGGCCCCGGTTCCAGCTTGAAAAACCTCTCCGTACTTCAAAGAAAAACGGTGATATTCTCCCTCAGAAAGAACTCGAAGCATCTTTAGTGCGGATATTTCCTCTTTGGCTCTGGATCTTGCGGTTTTCAATTCTTCTGCAACCCTGCTCTTTTCCTTTTTGGTCTTCAGGTTTGCCGTCTGAGTTTTTAGTTTTTGTTTGTATTCTTTTTCTATCTGCTCAAGAGCTGCTTTTTTGGCTTCTTCATCAACCTTGGTGACTATATAGCTAGCGAAATATATGACTCTTTCCATCTGCTGCATGGGAACATCCAAAAGCATGCCCATTCTCGAAGGCACTCCCCTCAAAAACCAGATATGAGAACAAGGGGCAGCCAGCTTAATGTGGCCCATTCTTTCCCTTCTCACCGACGATTTGGTCACTTCCACTCCGCATTTATCGCAGACAACTCCCTTGTAGCGGATTTTCTTATATTTTCCGCAATAACATTCGTAATCCTTTTCTGGTCCGAATATTCGCTCGCAAAAAAGGCCATCCTTTTCGGGCTTTTGGGTCCGGTAATTGATGGTTTCGGGTTTGGTTACTTCGCCGTGAGACCACTGGAGGATATCTTCGGGCGAAGCCATCTTTATTCTTATTGCCTCTAAGTCTACTACTTTCATGTTAGTTCAAGATTTTATAATTATTCATTAGCAAACCAAGGTTCTCGCCATTGGGCGAGGTTCTTATTTTTTTTCGGTTTTAATATCTTCTTTTTCCCGGACCTTTTCTTTGACTTCCACAGCCAGAGCCATGGACTTAAGTTCGGCTACCAGTAAATTGAAGGAAGCGGGAACGCCCGGATTCCTTATGGGCTCTCCCTTTAAAATTGATTCGTAGGTCGCAGCTCTTCCGGGCACATCATCCGACTTAATAGTCAGCATTTCCTGCAAAGTATAGGCTGAACCGTATCCTTCCAGGGCCCAGACTTCCATCTCTCCGAATCTTTGCCCTCCAAACTGGGCTTTTCCTCCAAGAGGCTGCTGGGTAATTAAAGAATAGGGGCCAATGGACCTCATATGTATCTTGTCTTCCACCATATGAATCAGCTTCATCACGTATATCCAACCTACGGTAATTTTTTCCGGGAAGGGAAGGCCTGTTTTCCCATCGTAAAGGGTAGTTTTGCCGTCTTCGGGCAAGCCGGCCCTCTTGAGTTCTCCCTTTATATCTTGCTCCGTAGCTCCGGATAAAGGCGGGGTTATAGCAATGTAATTAAGCTCTTTTGCCGCCCAGCCTAAATGAGTTTCCAGAATTTGCCCTATGTTCATACGAGAAGCTACCGACAAGGGATTAATAATCAAATCTACCGGAGTTCCGTCTTCCATAAAGGGCATTTCCTCTGCCGGCATAATCTTAGAAACAGTTCCCTTGTTTCCGTGCCTTCCGGCCAGCTTATCTCCTGCGTTAATTCTCCTCATTTGGGCCACTTCCACCTGTATTCTTTTTATTATCCCCGGTTCCAGCTTGTGTCCCATTTCCCTGGAAAAGATCTTCACTCCAACTACCCTTCCTCTTTTTCCGTGTTCCATTAAAAGCGAGGTATCTTTGACTTCCCTAGCCTTCTCTCCAAAAATAGCCCTTAAAAGCCTTTCTTCGGCAGTCAGGTCAGCCTCGCCTTTGGGTGAAATCTTCCCCACTAAAATGTCATTTGGACCGACTTCCGCCCCCACTCTGATAATCCCCTCTTCGTCCAAATCTTTTAGTTTTTCCTCTCCAACGTTGGGAATGTCGGAAGTGGTAATTTCCGGCCCAAGTTTGGTCTCTCTCACATCACAAGTAAAGTCCTCCAAGTGAATGGAAGTATAAACATCCTCTTTAACCAGCCTGTCGGAAATAACAATAGCGTCCTCGAAATTGCAGCCTCTCCAGGGCATAAAGGCGACAAAAACATTACTGCCCAAGGCCAGATATCCCTTGTCGATAGCCCCTCCGTCGGCCAGCACTTCCCCCTTCTTCACTTTTTGGTTCTTTTTAACTAAAGGACGCTGATGGAAACAAGTATACTGGTTCGTCCTGATAAAGGTCCTGAGTTCGTAAGTATGAAGGCCTTTTTTGTGTTTTATTGTAATGCGCTGGGAATCGACTTCGGCAACTGTCCCGTCTTCCTGGGCGACAATAGCCTGGCCGGAATCCTTGGCTATTTTCTCTTCCTGACCGGAACAGACCAAGGGCCTCTGCGGCCTAACTAAAGGAACTGCCTGCCTTTGCATATTGGATCCCATTAAAGCCCTATTAGCGTCGTCGTTTCTTAAGAAAGGTATGAGCGAGGTAGCCATTGAAATGAATTGTTCTGGAGAAACGTCTATATAGTCCACCTTTTCCTTTTCGACAATTCCCGGCTCTCCCTTCATTCTCGCTTCCACCTTCTCTCCGAGAATTTTTCCCTTGCTGTCCACCTGGACGCCTCCATGGGCTATATTATATTTTTCTTCTTCGTAAGCATTTAAATAATGGACTTCGGAGGTAATTTTTCCGTTATTCACCTTGAAGTACGGGGTTTCAATAAAACCATAGTTGTTGATTCTGGCATATCCGGCCAGATGGCCCACTAAACCGATATTGGGGCCTTCCGGAGTTTCAATGGGGCAGATTCTTCCGTAGTGGGAAGGCTGAACATCTCTAACTTCAAATCCTGCTCTTTCCCTGGTCAATCCTCCGGGACCGGTAGCAGAAAGCCTTCTTTTGTGTTCAAGCTCAGCCATCGGATTCTCATTGTCCATAAACTGGGACATTTGGGAGGCGGTAAAGAATTCTTTGACTATAGCCATTACCGGCCTGGGATTGATCAGCTGGGAGGGAGTAATAGTGTTTACGTCCAAAGTGGACATCCTGTCTTTAATGTTCCTTTCCATCCTCATAAATCCTACTCTCATTCTGTTTTGCAAAAGCTCGGTTAGCCTTCTTACCCTTCTGTTTCCCAAGTGGTCTATCTCGTCCGGTTTGGCGTCGGGAGTATTGTTAAGGCGGATGATTTCCCTGATAACCTCTACAACATCCTCCGGCTTCAAAACTCTATCTTCTATTCTTATATCTTCTCCTTTCTTAGATTTGAGATTTGAGATTTGAGATTTGAGATTTGGTAAACGCTGCCAAGTCTTCCATCTTCCCACCTTGGAAAGGTCGTATCTCTCGAAATTGAAGAACATATTACCGATAAGCTCCTTGGCGGTGTCGGGGGTAGCTAAGTCACCCGGTCTCAATCTCCTATATACCTCAACCACGGCTTCCGCCTGGCTGTGAGTGGTGTCTTTTTTAAGGGTTTCCTCTATGTATTTTACTTTAGGGTCAACGTCGACGTCTTTGAAGGCGTCCTTCAAGGCTTCGTCGGTTTCAACGCCAAAAGCCCGCAACAACGTGGTTGCCGCAACCTTCCTCTTTCTGTCTATTTTAACGCCTATGAATCCCGACGATTCCGTTTCGAATTCCAACCAAGCTCCCCTATTGGGAATAATCTTGGCCCCGAAATAATTCTTGCCACCATGCATTTTGGCGGTAATAAAAGCTCCGGGAGAGCGGATAAGCTGGGAAATAGCCACTCTTTCCACGCCGTTAACGATAAAAGTCCCCCGCTCCGTCATCAGGGGAATATCGGCAAGAAAAACTTCCTGCTCTTTTATCTCCTTGGTTTTAAGATTCACCAGCTTGACCTTGACCCTTAAAGACGCCTCGAAAGAGTCGCTGTTTACCTTTGCTTCCAGGTCAGTCTTGTATTTTGGTTCGTCCAATTTAAAATCGGTAAACCACAACTCAAACTCTTTCCGGGTATAATCGCGTATGGGAGAAACCTCTGAAAGGAGCTCTTTCAGGTCCCTTTCCCAAAAATTGTCCCAGGACTCTTTTTGAACGTCTAACAAGTAAGGAAGGGGAAGCCTGACGTAGGCTTTACCAAATGATTTAGTTTGCATAATATCCATAATAATTAAAATGCGAACAAAAATACCCCAAAAATGGCGTAAGGTTGGGGTATTGTTTATTTAGTTTTTTAGTAGGGTGAGGAAATCAAGTATAATAAAAAATTACCACTTAATTCCCTGCTGAAAATGGCAGGGAACGAAGCAACCGGTTATTATCGAAAAGGCGTTTAGACAAAACTAATTCTACACACCACCCAGAATTTGTCAACCCCTATTCAACTATTCCTCTTCTTCTGCCTCAGTTTCCTCCCCTTCTTCCTCCTCCTGGACAAAAGTTTCTCTTAGGTCTCTTATCTTCTGGATTACATCCTGATTGCCGGGATTGAGCTCCAAGACCCTCTCAAACTCTTTGATTGCCAGCTCTCTTTCGTTTTGGGCAGCGTATGCCACTCCCAACGAATAGTGAGCATTGGAGTGGTCGGGTACCAGCAAAGTAACCATTTTGAACTGGTCAATGGCCTCTTTCTCTCGATTGTTATTGAAGTAGAGCCTTCCCAGCTGGAATAGGGCCTCGACGTTAAATGGATCGACCTCAACAAGATCTTCCATTTTTATAATGGCTTCATCTATAACATCTTCACTCTCCAGCAATAAAGCCAGCTGGATGGTAGCCTCGGCATAATCCGACTTTACTTCTTTAGCCTCAGTGAAGTATTCTTTGGCTTTTTCGGTTTCGCCCTTGGCAGTGTACAGCTTTCCCATTTCAGTGTAAAGAACCGGGTTAGTGGGCTAATATTCCAAGGATTTCTCAAAAGAATTGATTAACAAGTCAAAAGCTCAC
>CAYXYS010000008.1:0-17411 GCA_964469735.1 uncultured Candidatus Saccharibacteria bacterium | reverse complement strand
TAATCGAAACCCCCCAGCAGCTTTTCAGGAGAGTGGCCCAGAACATCGCTTCAGCCGAGAAAATTTACAATCCCGACTTGACTGAGGAAGAATTATTCAAGGTGGAAGAAAAATTTTACCGAGTGATGGCTTCTTTGGATTTTCTTCCAAACTCTCCGACTTTAATGAACGCCGGCAACGTTCTTCAGCAGCTTGCCGCTTGTTTTGTTTTGCCGGTTGAAGACGATTTAGAGAGTATTTTTAATGCGGTGAAGGATTCAGCTCTGATTCACCAGTCCGGCGGAGGAACTGGATTCAGTTTTACCAGGTTAAGGCCCAGGGGAGATTTAGTTAAAAGCACTAAGGGAGTAGCTTCAGGCCCCATAAGCTTTATGACTGTTTTTGACGCGGCCACAAACACCATTAAGCAGGGAGGCAAGAGAAGGGGGGCGAATATGGGAATTTTAAGAGTGGACCACCCCGATATTATGGAATTTATCACCGCCAAACACGAAGAGGGCATCCTTTCTAATTTCAACATTTCCGTTGCCGTTACCGATGAATTTATGGAAAGAGCAAGAAAAGACCAGGACTACGACCTGATTAATCCCAGAACCGGCCAAGTCTGGGGCAGTTTGAAGGCAAAGTCGGTTTTCGATCTGATTACTCACTATGCTTGGGAAACGGGCGATCCCGGAGTCATTTTCATAGACAGGATAAATGAAAAAAATCCCACTCCCAAAATCGGAGAAATCGAGAGCACGAATCCATGCGTTTCTCGGGATTCCTGGGTGATGACTTCAAAGGGGCCAAGGCAAGTCAAAGATTTAGTGGGAAGGAAGACTGAGGTGATTGTCGACGGCGAAAAATGGTCTAACCGGGGAAAGGGTTTCTTTGAAACCGGCAACAAACAGTTGTTTAGTTTGGAAACTGAAGAAGGATTTGAATTGTTATTAACCGGCAACCATCCGGTGCTGGCGGTGAAAAAAATAACCAGGGACATTGTTAATTCCAGCTGGAAGAGAGCTCAAGACCTGTTTCCGGGAGAAAAGATCATACTTAATTCCCACAAGAAATTAGAATGGGACGGTCTGCTTGGAGAGGGGGAGGGCTATTTAATGGGCGCTTTAATCGGAGACGGCACGGTTAAAAAAGATAAAATTGTTCTTAGTAGCTGGGGGAGAGATAAGGGGTCAGAGACGGTTCGGCGGGCGATAGAGAGTTATGCTTCCTTACTGCCTCACAGGTCGGATTTCAAAGGCTGGCATTTTATAAAAGAAAGAAACGAATACAGGTTGAGCTTAGCCGGGTTTAAGGGCATAGTTGGCAAATTGGGAATCAGCAAAGGGAAAGAAATAACGCCGGAGCTGGAAAAATCCTCATCAAATTTTTACAAGGGATTTATTAGGGGCCTATTCGACGCTGACGGCTCGATTCAGGGAAGCCAGAAAAAAGGAGTTTCGCTCAGGCTCGCACAAAGCAATATCCGGACTCTTAAGGCAGTCCAGCGCATGCTTCATCGCCTCGGTGTCGTGTCGAAAATATATCAAAACAGAAGGACCGCGGGAAAGAGCTATTTGCCCGACGGTAAGGGTGGCCAAAAATTTTATCCGACAAAACCTCAACACGAACTGATTATATCCGGAGAAAATATGCTGACATTTAAAGAGAGAATAGGATTTGAAAATTCAAACAAAAGAAACTTACTAGAAAGCCTGGTTAAGAAATACAAAAGAAGCCTTAATAGGGAGCGATTTGTGGCTACCGTTAAAAGTCTAACTCCTCTTGGGTTAGAAAAAGTATACGATATACAGATTCCGGCAGTAAACGCCTTTGACGCTAACGGCCTTTATGTTCACAATTGCGGTGAACAGCCCCTGCTTCCCTACGAGAGCTGCAATCTCGGCAGCATTAATCTTCAAAGAATGCTTAAGCCCAAAGGCGACGGTAAATGGGAAATAGACTGGGAAAAAATGAAGCATACCGTTCATACGGCCGTCAGATTTCTGGATAATGTCATTGAAGTTAACCGCTACCCCTTAAAAGAGATTGAAGAGATGAGTAGAGCCAATAGAAAGATAGGATTGGGAGTAATGGGATTTGCCGACATGCTTATCCGCCTGGAAATGGTTTACAACTCCAAGGAAGCCCTTCAGACCGCCGAAAAAGTGATGAAGTTCATTCAGGACGAGTCAAAGATTGCTTCTCGCGAACTGGCCAAAGAAAGAGGGCCCTTCCCCAATTTTAAAGGCAGTATTTACGACAAAGAAGGAGCCGAACCCCTAAGAAACGCCACTACCACGACTATCGCTCCAACGGGGACTATAGGAATAATCGCCGGATGCTCTTCTGGGATTGAGCCGCTTTTCGCCGTTTCTTTCACCAGAAAGCATGTTTTGGGCGGAGAGGAAATGACCGAAATTAATCCTCTTTTTGAAGAAATGCTGGAAAAGAAGGGCTTGAAGTCCCAAGGGCTTTTAGATAAGGTGGCCGGAGAAGCCACTATTCAGGAAATAGAAGAAATTCCCAAGGAGATTAGAAAGGTTTTTGTGACCGCCTTTGACATTACTCCGGAAGACCATATAAGGATTCAAGCAGCTTTTCAAAAACACGTAGACAACTCCGTTTCAAAAACAGTGAACTTTCCCTATGAAGCTTCGGAGGAAGATATTAAGCAGGCCTACTTTATGGCCTATGACACTAAATGCAAAGGCATTACGGTGTTTAGGACCGGCAGCCGCCAACAGCAGGTCTTGAATATTAAGACTAATGAGCAAAAGCAGGTTCCTATCGGGGAGATTGTTCCGGAAAAAGAGCTTTCTCCGGAATTGAAAGATCCTTCTCCAGAAATTCCCGATTTGCCGCCGGGCAGCTGTCCAACCTGCAACATATAACCCCGTTAGAAACGAGAATTAGGGGTACAAGCTAATTAACAATAATAAGGCAAGATATAAAAACATAACTTAAGCCAGACTGCGCGAAAACAATTTATCAAATAAATTGTTTCGCCTTTGGTTTCTAATAAGGCATGATTTTCGTTTTAACGGGCAAGGGAAAAGGGAAAACCACCTCAGCTGTAGGCATGGGCATTAGAGCCGCTGGATCCGGCAAAGCTGTTTTAATGATTCAGTTCCTAAAAGACGGCACTTCTTCGGAAAACAAAATCATAGCTAAAATAAAAAATTTCAAAACAAAGGCTTTCGGCAGGAAAGGGTTTGCTCCCTATGGAGAAAAAGATTGGGTTCTGGCTAAAAAAGGCTTGGATTTTTTGAGAAAGGAGATAGGCGGTTTCCAAATGGTTATTTTAGACGAAATCAACGTTGCTTTAGATAAAAAAATAGTGAAAATTAGCGAAATAATGCCGGTATTGGAAAAATATGGCAAAAACAAGGATTTGATTTTAACCGGAAGGAATGCTCCCGCTGCCATTCTCAAGAAAGCCGATTTGGTTACGGAGCTTAAAGAAGTAAAGCACTATTTTAAAAAAGGAATTAAAGCCAGAAAAGGCATAGAGTACTAAAATACAATCACACGCCTCCCTTTTTTCAAAATTCTTGGTTTTAAATAATTTCCATGACGGGATAAACCGAATTTTATTAAATAAAATGGCAAGAATACTCGGTTTTGTGGATATATTTGCTGGCCTTCTTTTTACGGCCAGTTTTTACGAAATGGACGTTCCCCGCGGCCTTATGATAACCGTAGGCGTTATTTTGATGCTCAAGGGCGTTCTTTTTTTAATGAATGTTTTTAGCTGGATAGACCTGGCTGCCGGAGTGCTGCTGGCATTCGGCTTGGTTTTATTTCTGCCCTCTTTCGTTCCCTTGGCGCTGGCAGCGTTCTTGGGGATAAAAGGCCTCATTAGCCTTCTTACTTTTTAATGGCGGTTTCGCGCGCATTTTTATATTTCTGCGCTTCTTTTCTTCTAGGGATATTTTTGAATTCATTGGGGATTCTTGCCCCGCACTTACTAATAGGTGCGGGGTTAATTTTGGGAATATTTTTAATTTCGGTATTTTGGGAAAAAAAGAAATTTATAGTTTTCGGCCTATGTTTCATGTTTTTAATTTTGGGCGTTTGGCGGCACCAAACGGCGATTAACGGCATTAACTGGCCCAAAGAAGGAGACGTCGTATTTTCTGGAATTGTGGCGGCAGAACCCGATGTTCGCGACAACAACACCAAGCTTATATTAGTGGAAACGGATTCTTTAAATCCAAACAGGCTCCAAATGATTTCCGGCAAAATTTTAGCGACAATCGGCAAGTATCCGGAATACAAGTACGGAGACGAACTAAAAATTTCAGGGCGATTGGAAATACCGGTTGTTTTTGATGATTTTGATTACAGGAGCTACTTAGCCAAGGACGGCATTTATTCGGTGATGTATTATCCCAAAATTGAATACATCGGGAAAAATGAAGGAGGCTTAGCCTTCATCATCTATAGTAAGATTTTACAGTTCAAGGATAAGATAAGGAATGTTATTTACGAGAATCTTTCTCCTCCTCAAAGCTCTATACTGGGAGCGATGATTTTAGGAGACAAAAGCAGAATGCCGGAGGAGCTGAAAGAAAAGCTCAATATCGTCGGCCTTAGGCACATTACCGCCATTTCGGGAATGCACGTTACGATTATTTCCCTGATTTTAATGCAGTTTTTATTAGGGATGGGGCTGTGGAGGGGTCAGGCTTTCTATATTGCATTGTCCTTCTTATTTCTTTTCGTGGTTATGGTCGGCTTGCCCTCTTCGGCAATAAGGGCGGCAATAATGGCCGGGAGCCTTCTTTGGGCTCAAAAGATTGGCAGGGGAGCTTCGGCTTTCAGGCTGATTGTTTTTGCTGCGGTAATTATGCTTGCCATTAACCCTTTATTGTTGGAATACGACGTCGGTTTTCAGCTTTCCTTTTTGGCGGTAACCGGGATAATTTTTCTCTCGCCGCGCCTTAAACAATGGCTCAGGAAGGTTCCCGACCAAAAGTTCGTCAATCTAAGAAGCATTTTGGCGATGACTTTAGCAGCGCAGGCTTTTACCCTTCCGGTATTAGTTTCCAGTTTCGGCCGGCTTTCTTTAATAGCCCCTCTTTGTAATATTTTAGTCTTGCCGGTTTTGCCTTTTATTCTCGGTTCGGGATTTATTTTTTCTTTGGCCGGTATCTTATGGCAGCCTTTGGGATGGGTGCTTTCCTGGCCGGCTTGGCTGCTTCTGACTTACGTTTTTAAAATTGCCGAATGGTTTTCCGGCTTGCCGGGAGGCTCAATAGTTTTTTAGGAACCGATCTTTTTCTGTGTTAAAATACAGTTAGAGAAATGCCCAAATTAGAAAACAAAAAGACAAAAAAAGAGGCTTGGGTAGTGGCCGTAGACATGGGATACGGGCACCAGAGGAGCGCTTATCCTCTTAGGCATCTTGCCCCGCAGGGCAAGGTGATTAATGCCAACAGCTACGAGGGTATTCCCCAAAAAGACAGGAGGATATGGGAGGCAAGCAAGAGGTTCTACGATTTCATCTCTACTTTCAGGAGAGTGCCCGTGATAGGCAAATTGGCTTTCGCTATTTTCGACAGGTCCCAGAGAATCCTTTCTTTTTATCCGGCAAAAGATTTATCCAAGCCGACTTTCCAGCTGAAGCAGAATTACAATTTTATTAAAAAAGGCTGGGGAAAGGATTTAATGGAAAAGCTGAAAGAAAAACCGCTTCCGCTGATCACCACCTTTTTTACGCCGGCTTTCATGGCCGAGTTCTATGATTATCCGGAAGAGATTTACTGCGTCATTCCCGACGCCGATATTTCCCGGAGCTGGGCGGCATTTAATCCGAAAAAAAGCAGGATTAAATATTTTGTTCCCAATTCAAGAACCGCCGAGCGCCTTCAGCTTTACGGCGTAAATCCAGATAATATATTTTTAACGGGATTCCCCTTGCCGAAGGAAAACATAGGAAGAGAAGATATGGCTGTTTTAAAGAGCGACCTTAGGCAGAGACTGGCCAATCTTGACCCCCAAAAAAGATATTACAGAACTTACGGAGCGATGGTTGAAAGAGAGCTGGGAGAGCTTCCCTCGCCTTCTCGTCCCCTGACTGTTATGTTCGCCGTGGGAGGAGCTGGAGCGCAAAAGGAGCTGGGAGTGGAAATAGTGAGGAATTTAACCGAAAAGCTTAAAAGCGGGGAGGTAAAAATTATCTTAGTAGCTGGCATCAGAAAAGAAGTCAGAGATTATTTTCTTGAAAACTTGGATGACCCGGGAAAAGTCGAGGTTATTTTCGCCGAAGACATTAATTCCTACTTTAGCAAATTCAACGAAGCTTTGAGAAAAACCGATATTCTCTGGACTAAGCCCTCGGAGTTGTCATTTTATTCCGCTCTCGGCTTGCCAATTTTGGTAGCGCCTCCTATTGGTTCTCAGGAGAGGTTCAACCAAAGATGGCTTTTAAAGTCGGGATTCGGATTGGCTCAGGGAAAGCCGGACCATACCAAAGAGTGGCTTTTCGACTGGCTGGATAAAGGATATTTTGCCGAAGCTGCCATGGAAGCTTATATGGAAGGCCGGCAATTGGGAACCTTTATTATAGAAAAACTATGCTGTGGCTGATTGTCGCCTTATCGGGCTATTTTCTTTTAGCCCTGGTTAACATAATAGACAAGCATCTTTTAGGGAGCAGGATACCCGATCCCAAGGTTTACGCTTTTTACGTTGGTTTTTTGGGAATAGTTGTTTTGGCAGCCGCTCCCTTCGGATTGGCGGAAATTCCAAGCTTTTCCGTTTTTTTGTTGGCAATGCTGGCTGGTGCCAGCCATATTCTGGCTATTTGGTTTCTCTTTTCTGGTCTTAAGAATTTTGAGGCTTCAAGAATTGTTCCGGCAGTTGGCGCTCTTCTTCCGATTTTCACTTTTGCTTTCACTTTTCTTTTCGGAGAAGCGGAAAGGATGCTGGGATTTAAGGAGATAGCCGCTTTTCTTTTGCTGGTAGCCGGCACCATACTGATTACCTATCAAGGAAAAAACTTGTTGTCGAAAAACAGTTTGAAAACCGCCATTGTCTCAGCCTTTTTCTTCGCTGTCTTTTTCATTGCCATAAAATTCGTCTATATTTCACATCCATTTATCAGCGGGATAATTTGGAGTCGGGTGGGCGCCTTTTTAGCCGCTTTGTTTTTCCTCTTTTCAAAAGACGTCAGAAATGATATTTTGGGTGGGGCGAAAATAGCCAAAGAAAAAACTTGGCTCATACTTATTCCCAATCAGCTGCTGGGATCTGCGGCATTGGTGCTTCAAAACTGGGCCATAGCTTTGGCTCCCCTCGCTTATCTCGGCATAATTAACGCATTGGAAGGAACCAAATATTTCTTTCTCTTATTCTTCGCCGCCGTCATATCGGTGAAGTTTCCTCAAATACTTAAAGAGGAAGTCTCCCGTAAAGTGCTTTTACAAAAAATATCGGCCATATTGCTCATGGGAGCCGGCTTGGTCTTACTGTCTTTATGAAGAAAATAATAATGTGGGTATTAATTTCAACAGCGGTACTGATTCTGATTATTGCTTCCTATCTTTTTTTGGGCAAGGCAAAACCTGCCGAAAACATCAGCTGGGGAGTAGTTTTTTCCCAAAAACACGCCCAGCTTCTGGGTTTGGACTGGCAGGAAAGCTATTTGGCCCTTCTTGACGATTTAGGAGTAAGAAGAATGAAAGTGGCCAGCTATTGGGATTATATAGAAAAAAGGGGCGGGGAGTATGATTTTGAAGACCTTGATTGGCAGATGGCCAGGGCTTCCGAAAGAAACGCCAAGATTCTTTTAGCCATAGGCATGAAGACCCCTCGCTGGCCGGAATGTCATATTCCCGATTGGGCAGACGGTTTATCCAAAGAAAAGCAGCAAGAGGCCATTTTGGGTCTGCTCAAGGAAATAGTCGTTAGGTACGATGGCTCTGATGCTATTTGGGGCTGGCAGGTGGAAAATGAACCATTTTTTCCTTTTGGCGTTTGCCCTTGGGTAGATAAAGATTTTTTGGAAAAGGAAGTGGAGCTTGTTAAATCCCTTGATTCAAAAAACAGGCCCGTAGTTATTACCGAAAGCGGAGAGTTTCCTTTATGGATAATGGCGGCCAGGTACGGAGACGTGGTGGGAGTTACTATGTACAAAAAAGTTTGGGTTCATCAGATAGGAAGGCATTTAACTTATCCTTTTCCTTCCGTTTTTTACCACAGGAAAGCTGAAATAGTCAGAAAGATTTTCGGAAAAGACGTTATTTGCGTGGAATTGCAGGCTGAACCATGGGGAGAAAAACTTCTCTATGACTCTTCCTTGGAAGAACAGGAAAAAACCATGAATTTGGAGCAGTTTAATTATAATATCGAATTTGCCAGGAATACCGGGATAAGCGAGTTTTATTTATGGGGGGCAGAGTGGTGGTTTTGGATGAAGGAGAAACAAGACAGTCCTGAAATTTGGAACGAAGCTAAAAAATTATTTTCAGAGAACAGTTCTCTGTAAGTTTAATGCCAATTAAACGCCCAGAATTAGTTAAAGGAGGAATTTATCATATTGTTCTTCGAGGATTAGAAGAAATTTTTAAAGATGAATCAGATTTTTACCGAGGAATTTTTTCTATTTACGAATTTAATAATATGTCTTCGGTGATAATTAGAGAGCGCCGAAAAGCTCGTCAGAAAGAAAAACTTATCAAAGAACAGTTCTTTGTTGATAAGAGGGACAAATTTATAGAAATACTAGCTTTCTGTTTTATGCCAAATCATATCCATTTACTTTTGCGGCAGATTAAGGACAATGGAACAAGCGAATTTATGAGGAAATTTGGTGCCGGATACGCATCTTATTTTAATAAGAAATATAGTCGAACCGGACACCTATTTCAGGGTCGATTTCGAGCAGTAACCATTCAAACCCTAGAACAATTTAAGAACGTTTTTGTTTACATACATACGAATCCGATTAGTTTAAAAGAACCCGGCTGGAAAGAGAGGGGAATTAAAGAAGTCGAGGAGATAATAAAATTTTTAGAAAAGTACAAATGGTCAAGTTATGCTGATTACCTTGGTAAGAGAAACTTTCCTTCGGTGACAAGAAGGGAATTTCTTACTCAGATGCTTGGAGGAGAAATAAACTGCAGAGAGTTTGTTGAAAGTTGGGTGAAACATAAAGGCGACATTAAAACATTGGGCGAGGTTGTTTTAGAATAAAAACAGAGAACTGTTCTCTGTTTTTGTGTGAGACTGCGAAAATTTTAATTTTACATATCCCAAAAAATATAACCTTCGTAAGGCAGTAAAATTTATTAAATCTAAAATTAATGATTTATTAGTTAAATCCATGCGGGCAGACAACAGAAACTAAAAACATAATGACCGTTCCTTATTATCAAAAAGTTGGCCGAGCCTCCGATTTGAAAAACAAGAAAGAGAGGGTGATATACCGGGCCCTGGAAATATTTCCCGGGCTTTTAAGCTGGACTACCTTGATTTTGATAGTCATTCTTTCCTGGCTTAAACCTCTTTGGATGGCCGTATTCGTCATGTCTTTTGTCATCTATTGGCTTTTCAGGACCATTTATTTTTCTTTCCATCTTTCAGCTTCCTATAAACAAATGAGGAAAAACAAAAAAATCGACTGGATGGAAAAAATAAAGTCTTTGCCGGGAACCCGATGGGAGGATATCTATCATGTTGTAGTGTTTCCGGTATATAAAGAGCCCCTGGAAATAGTCAGAAGTTCCTTGGAATCGGTTCTTAAAAACGATTATCCTAAGGAAAAAATGATAGTAGTTTTAAGCTGCGAAGAAAAGGCGGGAGAAGAAGGCAGGGAGATGGCTAAAGCCATAGAAAAAGAATTCAAGGATAAATTCTTCAAGCTTTTTATCACTTTCCATCCTTCCGACATTCCGGGAGAGCTGGCTGGCAAGGGTTCCAACGAGACTTGGGGGTTGAAGAGGGCCAAAGAAGAGGTAATCGATCCCTTAAACATTCCATACGAAAATATCATTATTTCTTCTTTGGACGGCGACACCAGCTGTTTTCCGAAATATTTTAGCTGTTTGACTTACAGCTATCTGACGGTTAAAGATCCTACCCGGGCCAGTTTTCAGCCCATACCTCTTTTTACCAATAATATTTGGGAAGCCCCGCCCATTTCCAGGATGTTTTCGTTTTCGGCAACTTTTTGGCAGATGATGTGCCAAGAGAGGCCGGAAAAGCTTTTGACCTTCTCTTCCCACTCCATGAGTTTTAAGGCCTTGGTTGATGTGGACTTCCGCCAAGTTAACGCCGTTTCCGACGACTCCCGAATTTTTTGGCAGTGCTTCCTGGAATACGACGGCGACTACCGGGTAGTTCCCCTCAATTATCCCATTGCTATGGACGCCAACGTGGCCAAGAGTTTTTTTCAGACGATGAAGAACGTCTACAAGCAGCAGCGAAGGTGGGCTTACGGAGCGGCCGACATTGCTTACTTTCTTTTCGCCTTTAGGAAGAATAAAAAGATACCCCTTAAAAAAGAATTTTTTATGGCTCTTTCAGTCATTGAGGGGCACTGGTCGTGGGCGACCAACTCCATCATTATATTTTTGTTGGGCTGGCTGCCCCTAGTTCTCGGGGGAGAGGAGTTTTCCCGGTCATTGCTTTCCTATAATCTGCCCATTTTTACCAGCCGGGGGTTGACTATAGCCATGCTTGGTCTGCTGGGTTCGGCATACTACACCATTATGATGCTGCCTCCCAAGCCTCCTTTGTATAAAAAGAGAAAATATCTTTTTTTTATATTGGAATGGCTCTTACTCCCGGTGGTAATGATTTTCTTTACCTCCTTCCCTTCATTGGAAGCGCAAACCAGATTGCTGATGGGAAAGTATATGGGATTTTGGACTACTCCTAAAATAAGAAAACAGCAATGATTTCGGTAATAATTCCAGCTCACAACGAAGAGAGGCGCATCGGCTCCTGCCTGGAGTCGCTTTTTTCCCAGAAAGACGCTCCCGACCGGGAGGTAATAGTTATTGATAACGCGAGCAGCGACGGGACGGCCGAGATAGTTTCTAAGTTTCCGGGAGTAAAAATAATCAAAGAGCCGAAAAAAGGAGTGACCCTCGCCCGAAACAGAGGAGCTGCCGAAGCCCGGGGAGACATTTTGTTTTTTTTGGATGCCGATACGATCATTCCCTCCGATTACCTGAAAAGGATTTCAGAAAAGTTTAAGAAGGACAAGGACTTGATTTTGGTATCCGGCCCTTATTCTTACATCATCGACAGCAATTTTTATATCAGATTTACTCTCTTTTTCGTTTATTATTTTTTGGCCTGGCCGGCCGAATGCTTTTTTAACCGATTCCTTGGTTTAGCCTCCTCTCTCAATGCCGGAAATTTTGCGGTTGCTAAAAAGCATTTCCGGGAAGTCGGGGGCTTTAATGAAAATATAGCTTTTTTTGGAGACGAAGCTGAACTGGCTTATCGGCTGGGAAAGCGGGGGAAGATAAGATTCTTTTTGAATTTAAAAGTAAAAAGTTCGGCCCGCCGCTTCAAAAAAGAAGGCGTTATCAGGCTGTGCGCAAAATACGTTTTAAATGTTGTCTGGCCCGTTATTTTTAAAAAACCGTTTACCAAGGAATATATCGACGTAAGGTAATTGACAAAATTTGGGTTGCTGGTTAAAAAGCATCAGGCAGTGCTCATTAATAAATAGAAGGAGTTGTAAATGATAGTCAGAAAGATTAGTCCGCGCTCTAAAAGCGAAGTGAGGGAATTCATTGAATTCCCTTTCGAGCTGTATAAAGATTCGGAGTTTTGGGTGCCTTTTATGGGATCAGACATTAAAGCCGCTTTTGATGCAAGAATGCATCCGTTCTACCGCCATTCTACGGCCGCCTTTTTTGTCGTAGAAAGCGGGACGAAGCGGCTGGCTCAGATGGCGGTTATGCACAACAGACGCTATAACGAGTTTCACAAAAAGAAAACCGCTTTGTTTTACTATTTCGATTCCGTAGACGACGTTGGGGCGGTGGAGTTGCTGTTTAAGGCCGCTTCTTGCTGGGCCCGGAGGCGCTTTTTGTCGGAGATTATGGGACCCCTGGGATTTCACGCCTTAGATGGAAGGGGGGTGCTGGTGGAGGGTTTTCATCGTTTGCCGGCCACAGGGATTCCTTACAACCATCCATATTATGATTCCCTGCTTTCCGTCGTCGGGTTCGAAAAGAAAAGCGATTTCCTTTCCGGAATCTTAAAGTATCAGGATTTTTCGCACCGCTTCTATAAAATTAAAGACAGGAGCAAAGAGCGCTTTCAGATTAAGTCATTTGCCGGCAAAAAGGAGCTTCTGGCCTGGACCGAAAAAATGAGGTGGATTTACAACCAGACCTTTACAGAGCTCATCGATCATTATCCGATGAGCCGGGAAGAGATGGATTTTACCGCCGCAAGGCTCATTGATATAGCCGATCCCCGCTTGATTAAAATAGTTATGAAAGGCGGCCGACCGGCGGGATTTATCCTCGTTTACCCTAATATCGTTAGAGGGATAAAGAAGGCCAAGGGGAAGATGCTTCCTTTCGGCTGGTTCCACCTGCTCAAGGAGCTGAGAAAAACCAGAAGGGTTGATTTTAACGGAGTGGCCATGCTTCCCGAATACCGAGGAAGGGGAGGCAATGCGGTTCTTTACTCCGAGCTCAAAAAATCGCTGGAGGATTTCCGGTTTGAGGAGGGCGAAATCGTCCAAATTGAGGAAGGCAATAGAAAAAGCCTTGGAGAAATAGGATTATTGAACGTTGATTGGTGCAAACGGCACAGGATTTATTCAAAAAAGTTGTAAAATAAAGCGGAGCTTTGACTCCGCTTTTAGTTTGATTTTTTAAAAAACTGTATTAAAATGTAACTATGAATTCCAGGGTTTACCTTGATTACGCCTCTACAACTCCCATCGACCCTAAAGTTTTAAGAGAAATGATGCCGTATTTGAGAAAAGAGTTCGGCAACGCTTCTTCGGTTCACGGATACGGCCAGAGGGCTTTGGCGGCAGTGGACCAGGCGCGAGGGCGGGTGGCCGAGTTTTTAAACTGCCATACAGACGAAATTTTCTTTACCGGCTCGGCAACCGAGGCTGACAACCTGGCTATTTTGGGGACAATTAAGGCTTTGGGCGGTTCTCAAAAAAAGCCGCATGTTATAATATCTTCAATTGAGCATCATGCCGTTTTGGAGCCTTGTCGGGTTTTACAAAAAGAAGGGGTTGGGGTGACTTTTTTGCCCGTTGACAGGGAAGGATTGGTTTCGGTTTCCAATCTGAAAAAAGCCTTGAAAGACAATACTGTTTTAGTTTCAATTATTTACGCAAACAATGAAGTCGGCACGATTCAGCCGATAGCCGAAATAGGGAAAGTTTTAAAAGAAAGAAAAAAGAAGGTATATTTCCACACCGACGCCGTTCAGGCAGCAAATTATTTAAACTGCGACGTTGAAAGGCTGGGAGTGGATATGCTAACATTAAGCTCGCATAAAATTTATGGCCCAAAGGGCGTGGGGGCTTTGTTCGTCAAAAAGGGCACTCCCATCGAGCCGATGATATATGGGGGTGGCCACGAGAAAGGATTGAGGTCGGGCACGGAAAATGTAGCTGGCATCGTTGGTTTGGGAGCGGCGATTAAAGAGGCGGGCAGTCCCAAGACTGAAGTTAACAGCGTTAGGGTGAGGCAGCTGAGGGACAAGATAATCAAAAAGATTTCCAAGCTTATCCCCGACGCCCAGCTTAACGGCTCTTTAGAAAAAAGGCTTCCCAATAACGTTAATTTTGGTTTCGAGGGCATTGAGGGCGAGGCTTTGCTGATGGCTTTGGACCAAAAGGGCTTTGCGGTTTCTACCGGCTCTGCTTGTTCGTCTCACAATCTGGAATCTTCGCACGTTTTGCTGGCCATGGGAATTCCGGAAGAAAAATCCCATAGTTCGCTGAGGATTTCCCTGGGGAAATTTAATACAGACAAAGAAATAGAAAGGTTTTTAAAGGTTCTGCCTCAAGTAGTGGGAAGGCTGAGAGAAATATCAGGATATAAAACAAAATGACGGCATACTATTCCAAAAAAGTGATAGAGCATTTTACCAATCCCAAAAACATGGGTGAAATTAAGGATGCCGACGGAATCGGCGATACCCAGAATTTAAGATGCGGGGATGTGATGAAAATATATATCAAGGTTGAAAAGAAGGGGAATGAAGAAATAATTAAAGACGCTAAGTTCCAAACTCTAGGATGCGGGCACGCTATAGCCATTTCCGATATGATTTGCGAGCTAATCAAAGGAAAAACCATTGATGTCGCTTTAAAAGTCGGCTACGAAGACATTAAAGAAGAAATCGGCCCGGTTCCTCCGGTTAAAATCCACTGCGCCGCTTTGGCCCAGGCCGGAGTAAGGGCGGCGGTCGAAGATTATAAAAAAAAGAACAAATAAAACTATGTACCAAATGCCTGATTTTCCCAAAATACAACTTCCTAAAATAAAACTTCCGAGATTTTGGAAGTCCAAGGCCCTTTGGCTGACAGTTCTGACGGTTATTTTGTCTTCGGCTTTCGGATTTCTGGCCGGAAGCGTGGCTGGCAGCTTTTTATACTTTGAGGCCAAAGATTATCTATCAAAGTTTGAAATAAACCTGCCGGAATTCGGCGAGCAAAGGGAGATCGTAAAATACATTCCCCAGACAACCCATGAAGAGAAAATTATTTCCGCTGTGGAAAAAGCATCTCCGGCCGTGGTCAGCATAATTGTTAGTAAGGACCTGCCGGTTTTTGAAGAATACTACTACAATCCTTTTGGAGACAATTCGCCTTTTAATATTCAAATTCCCCAAAGGCGGCAAATAGGAACCGAAGAGCAGGAAATCGGCGGGGGAACGGGATTTATTGTTTCCGAAGACGGCATGATATTGACCAATAAGCACGTGGTTTTAGACGAGGAGGCCCAATATACCGTTTTTACCAACGATGGAAAAAGCTTTGATGCTAGGGTTTTAGCCAAGGATCCCGTTCAAGATTTGGCTATTTTAAAGATAGAAACGGAAAAATTAATAGACGGTTTCGGCGATTTAAAGCAAATATCTTTTCCGGTAATAGAGCTGGGCGATTCCGAGAGCCTCCAGATAGGACAAACCGCTATCGCCATCGGAAATGCCTTGGGTGAATTTAAGAACACCGTTTCCGTCGGAGTGGTTTCTGGGCTGGACAGAACTATTACGGCTTCCGGAGCAGGCATTACCGAAGTAATCGAGGAAGTCATTCAAACAGACGCCGCCATTAATCAGGGAAATTCAGGAGGGCCTCTTTTGGATTTGAGCGGCAAAGTAATAGGAATCAATACTGCTACGGTTATTGGCGCTCAAAGCATCGGTTTTGCCATTCCTGTAAATAAGGCGAAGAGAGATATTGAACAAGTCGTGGAGTCGGGCACCATAACCTACGCTTTTTTGGGAATCCGCTATCTTACGATTACCCCTGAAATCCAAGAAGCCAACGACCTGCCCGTTTCAGAAGGTGCTTGGATTTCCGGCGGAGACGGTGGGGCTGCCGTAGTCGAAGGTTCGGCTGCAGATAAAGCCGGCATCCGGGAGGGAGATATCATTTTAGAGTTTGGCGGCGAAAAATTAACTCCCGACAATACCTTGAAGGAGATTATTTACAATCATTCTCCGGGCGACGTAGTGGCTATAAAGATATTAAGGGATGGAGAGGAGATGATCCTGCAAGCCATTCTGGAAGAGTGGGAGGAATAGTGTAATAAGGCTCTCGTTATTCCGTCATATATTAAAGATATGCCCAATCAAGCGAACCTAATCGTTAATGTAGTGCTAGTCGTCATTGCCAAACGGCGCTTGGTTAGGTTCACGCAATAATTAACAAACGAAAAAGAAAATCCCCGGACCTGGCCAAGCAGCCAGGCCCTTTGATTTTTAAAGGGAGCTTGCCCCTGCAAACATCAGGGCCTGCTCCTAAGGCGGGAGGCATGTTCGGCCAACATCCGGACTTCTCCCGCCTTCCTTTTAGGGGTTGATTTTCCGTGATTTTTTGTTATAATTGAGTGTGATATAATATGAATATGAACCCCGTTAGAAGTCCTAGCCAGAAAAAATTAAGTTAATTTTTTCTGCGAGGCGATAACGGGGGTAAAAACTTAAACAAAAGTTGTCAGAAATCAGTATCTTACTGTATAATGATGACTTCTAACGGGGTGAACGGAGGAAACTTTACTCATAAAGCCCAAGAGGCGATTCTGGCCGCCCAGGACGCGGCCAGGCAGGCCGGCCAGCAGCAGGTCGATGCCCTACATTTGCTTTTGGCGCTTATTTCCCAAGAAGGAAGCGTGGTTTTAACTTTGCTGCAGAAAATGGCGGTAGATATCGAAGGATTAAAGAAAAAAACCAAAGCTGCTTTGGAAAAAATTCCCTCGGTAACCACTCCCCAAATGATGGGCCAGTTTTACCTAACCCAGGACATGAATAAAGTCTTGGAGCGGGCAAGGCAGGAAGCCATAAAAATGGGAGATGAGTTTATGTCAGTCGAGCATTTCTTTTTGGCCTTGCTGGACAGCGACGTTAAAGCCAAAGACGTTTTGGAAAAAGCAACTTTCCTGCAGTCTGGCGGCGAGGGATTAAACTTCGGAAAGCTTAGTTATGAAGAGGCCCTGAAGGTTTTATCTGAAATCAGGGGAGGAACAAAAATTACCGATCCGGATCCCGAATCTAAATACCAGGTTTTGGAGAAATATTCTAAAAACTTGAATGACCTGGCGCGCCAGGGAAAATTAGACCCGGTTATCGGACGGGATAACGAAATCAGGAGACTGATGCAGGTTCTGTCCCGCAGAACTAAAAACAACCCTGTTTTGATCGGAGAGGCCGGAGTGGGAAAAACCGCTATTATTGAAGGCTTGGCCCAGAAAATAATTAAGGGAGAGGTGCCCGAGTCTTTAAGGGGCAAGGATATCATTGCTCTTGATTTAGGTTCTCTTGTGGCCGGTACCAGGTACAGAGGGGAATTCGAAGATCGGGTTAAGGCCCTATTAAAAGAAATCAGCAAAGCCGGCGGAAAATATATAATATTCATCGATGAACTCCACACTTTGGTAGGGGCGGGAGCTGCTGAGGGAGCTATTGACGCCTCCAACCTCTTAAAGCCCGCTTTGGCTAGGGGAGAATTGAGAGCTATTGGAGCTACCACCCTGAAAGAGTATCAAAAATACATTGAAAAAGACCCCGCCCTTGAAAGGAGATTCCAGCCGATTTTTGTGTCAGAGCCTTCCATTGAAGATACTATTGCCATATTGAGAGGCATAAAAGAGAAATATGAAGTGCACCACGGAGTGAAGATTAAGGACTCAGCTTTAGTGGCTGCTGCCGAATTGGCAGCCAGGTACAGTCAACTGGCCGGTATTGACACCCGCCTGGAG
>CAYXYS010000007.1:0-18020 GCA_964469735.1 uncultured Candidatus Saccharibacteria bacterium | reverse complement strand
CTTTTTGAGTTTTAATGTACCCCAGTCTTTTACATATCTCCACGTTGCTTTTCATGCTGTAGCCGTCCACGGCTACCTTTCTTCCATATTTCTCGGAAAGCGATATTAGTTGCTGGATTCTATTAATTAAAGATCCGAAAGTGGCAGCTATAATTCTGCCCTTGGATTCTTTAAATATCTCCTCCAGATTTTCCATAATTTTTTCTTCGGAAAGGGAATGGCCCTCTTCTTCAGCTCCTGTTGAGTCGGACATTAAAAGCAGAACCCTTTTTTTGCCGAACGACTCCAGTTTTTTAAAGTCGGTGGGAAGGTCGTAGATTGGATTGTTATCAAATTTGAAATCGGAAGTATGGACGATATTGCCAACCGGCGTCTCTATGAAAAAGCCGAAGTTGTCGGAAATATTGTGGGTTTGCTTGAAGAATTCGACAATAAACGGCCCAAGCTTAATTCGGTCGCCGTTTTTTACCTGGTGGAGATTAAGTTTGGGAAGATGGGGAAAATCATCCTGCCTCTTTAGTATTATTCCCTTAGTTAGTCCGGAGGCGTACATGGGAGGATTGCCTATTTTTTCCAGAAGATAGGGGATAGCTCCTATGTGGTCGTAATGGCCGTGGGTGAATACTACCCCCAATATGTCTTTTTTCCTGTTTTTGAGATAGGAAACATTGGGAATGATGAAATCGACTCCGGGCATATCCTCCTCGGGCATCCTAAAACCGACGTCGATTATTAAAATCGCTCTGTTGTATTCGAGTAGAGTCATATTGCGGCCTACTTCTCCCAGGCCGCCTAAAGGGATTATTTTTAACCCTGTGCCGGAATGAGTCCGGTTCTGGGCGGGGTTATTTTGTTTTGTCATAGTGCGGACGGAGAGATTTGAACTCTCACGGGCTTGCGCCCACAGCGCCCTGAACGCTGCGTGTCTGCCGTTCCACCACGTCCGCCTAACTTTTGCTATACTATATCACCGACAAAAGTTTGGGCGGGCACGTCCGCCTAACTTTTTTTTCAAAAGTTTGGGCGGGCACGTCCGCTCATTTCATTCTTTTTTTGAAATCTTCGACTATCTTAACAGGAGAAGGGTCATGGCCCAACTCCAGGGCCAGATAGTAAGAGGCCCAGTCTGCCAAGAGTAAGTTGTCGAACGCTTCATACAGGACATCTTGCCCTTTTATTTCGATTATGTCAACGGGTACGCCCCTTTTTTTCAGCAGTTCGGCGGTTAATTTTATCCTTTTTTGGTTGCGGGGATGGTCGGCGGGGTCTTTTAAAATAATAACGTGGAGGCCGCTTGAGCCGGTATAGCCAACCATCTCGTTATGATTGAGCTCCGGGAAAAAATTAAAGAAAGAGGGTATTTTGGAATTCTCGTTGAATTTGATTTTCCATATTTTAGCCAGAGCTTGAAGCCGGTCCGAAGAGTATATAACGGGAATCTTTCCCTTTATCCTTTTGGCCAGTTTTTTGCCTTGGGCTTCCAAGGCTTTCGGGTTAAGGGTTTTTCCCAATTGAAGGAGGTTTTCTAGCCCGTTGCTGATTATGCCGCAGTTGACCAGCAGCTTCATTAGAACCCCCAATTGAAGTCCCAGGCTCATTCTGGGAGGCAGACCCGAAGGAATCAATATTAAGGGAGCATCTTCTTTTTTGGCCTTTTGGGCCAGTTTTCCTCCCGAGGTAATGGCTGCCACTTTTAGTTTTTTCTTTACGGCCTCGTCAAAGGCGGATAAAGTTTCCTCGGTATTTCCCGAATATGAGGCGCAGATTACCAAATGACTTCTGTCGGCTTGATTGGGAATTCCGTAGTTGCGGTGAACGTAAAAAGGAAGGCCTATTTTGTAGGCTTTCAGCCAGACGTTTAATATGTCGGCTGGCAAAGCCGATCCTCCCATGCCGCAAACTACCACTTCGTCGAATCTGCCCTGGACTTTAATGCCCTCGGCGGCGTTTACTCCAACTTTAAACTGCCCGGGAGAGTCCAGAATCATTTTTCTCATATTTAATTTGTCTTTCGCCGCTCGGTGGATTGGTTTTACCGCCATACTCTTTTGGTTTTTACGTACCATTCCTCAATATCGCTGAATCTTTGAGATGGGTCGAAAATAGTTCCTTCTTGCGGCCCCGCAACGCTTTTAGAGGTCATATATATGTATTCGGGCGTGTAAAGGAAGATTGCCGGCGCCTCTTCGATTATAATGTCTTGAAGTTGCTGGTACTGTTCCGTTCTCGTTTCTTCATTCACCGATATTCTGGCTTTTTCCAGCAGATTATCCACGGCTGAATTTTTGTAGCCGGCCAGATTCAATCCCGGATCTTTTACCTGAGTCGAATGCCAATAAGGGAAAGGATCGAGGACGGCTGACAGCACTTCGCCGAAAAGAAGCATTTCGTAATCCCTTGTTTTTATTATATCCTGTTGGAGTTCCGAACTGGAGAAGGTTTGAATTTCCAGATTGATTCCCATTTGCCCCCACTGCTCCTTAAGTTTTTGGGCTACTTTTTCTAAAACGGGATCATCCACAGTTGCTAGGGTAAATGCTAGGGGAGTATATTCCGGCGGTTCCCCGCAAATTTCATTGAGCTTTGCTCTGGTATTGGTGCTAACCACGCCGGTTCCTCTGGTCAGCCCTCCGGGAGCCAGTATGTCTTCAGCATATTTCTCCTGAAAAGCGATTACCGCAGCTTTGGTTTGGGAGCCGAAATACCCGGTTATCTTTCCAGACGGATACACCTCGGGTCCGCCGGCTGGCGGATTAGCCAGACAAGTCTGAAGAGCGGTCACTTCTGCCGACTGGCTGCCTTCCTGAAGGCGGGAAGTGAATTTTGTTTCCGTTCCCTCGCTTACTTTGGCCCATTGGCCGTCTTGTTTTTCAAATCCGCTGTCAATTAGCAGGGACTCGGCGGTTTGTAAATCATAGTTGTAGTAATTACTTGGAGGCTTGAGCCCGTAAATTTCAGGGAGAACAGGTGAGTTTACCGGCTGAGCCCTTCCGGCCAGAATTTCTTCTATAATCTCCTCCTTGTCTGTTGCATAATTAAGAGCTTTCCTTATCGCTTCTTCGCTTAGCAGCCGGGATTTTTCCTGGTTTAAGAAAACCGCAAAATATCTGGGCAGGGAAAGGGATATTTCTTTATAGTTATCTTTCCTGGCCAGTTCCCAGTATTCGGGAGAAGGCAGGGGAAATCCGTCAATCTGGCCCGCTTTGGCCGCTCTGGCCAGTTTTTCTTCTCCCGTCCGATTTTCATCGTCTTCAAAGAACAAAAAGGATATTTCTGAAATATACGGCTGGCGGGGTTCGGTATCAGAGTAATATTGCTTAAATCTTGTTAGGTTCAGCCGCACGATCGTTCCTGAGGGCCCTTGCTCCAAGTTTTTAAACTGGTAGGGCCCAGATCCCACGGGTCTGATGTTGTAATTTGAAAGAAGAAAGTTTTGGGGAGATATTTCTTCCCAGATATGCTTGGGGAGTATTTTGAAAGTCAGTCTTTCGAGAAATCCGGCATAGGTTTCCTGAAGTTTAAATCTGACTTGGTAGTCGGAAACTTTTTCAGTTTCAATTCCCAGATAGTTGGCTCGGAGAGGGGATTTGTAATTCGGGTTTTGAATTGTTTTTATGGTGAAAATAACGTCATCGGCTGTCAGCGGTTCGCCGTCGTGCCAGAAAGCGTCTTCTCTTATGGACACTAAATAACCGGTTCCGTCTTCCTCTATTTCTATTTGAGAGGCAAGCTCCGGAATTAATTCTCCGTTTTTGTCATATTCCATCAAACCCGAAAAGATTAATTCTATCAAAGCTCTGTCTGCGTCGTTGCTGGCGGCGTATATCGGATTTATAAATCTCGGGCTGCCGACCATTCCCTCCCTGTAAGTTCCTCCTACGGCCGGGCTGATTTCAGTGTTTTTAGAATAAAAAAGGGCTATTAAGGATATGGCCGAGCCCATAAAAAGAACTAGAAAAACCAGCAGGAGGATTTTTTCTCCTTTAGTCAGGATGGTGAAAATTCGGCCCCATTGTTTTTTGGAGGGCCATTTTTTATCTGATAATATTTTTCCTAATTTCATTAGAGAATCAAATTGAGTACGGCAAGGATGATAAACAACGCGCCGCAGACTATCGTTCCCCAGAATATTTTTTGCTGGATTCCCCTCCGAGTGGCGTAAAATCCGCCGCCCTCTCCCCCGAAAGCGGAACCCAAAGCCGTTCCCCTTTGCTGGAGGAGAATCAATACTATAAGCGCAACTGAAATTACTATTTGAGCTATTGGTAGAAATTGCTGCATATTTTACCTGTCCCTTCCTGAAACGCCGGGCAGAAGAAATCCTATTGCCCAAACGATTAATGTAGTCCAAAGAAGGGGCACAATACCTGTGATTATAAGCTCGGGGAAGAAAATGTCAACCGCCCAGATGATTCCTACGTTGATTACCAAGCTAAATAGTCCCAGGGTGAGCATTTGGAGAGGAAGGGTGACCAGTTTCAGTATCGGTTTAATGAAGACATTCAAAACTCCCATAACCAACCCGATAACCAGCAGGTCCTGCCACGTGCCATAAAAGCTGACGCCGTTAATAAACTCTATCGCTATCCAGAGCCCGATGATTCCGGAAGCGATTTTAAGAATAAAACTGAACATTATGTTATTTTACCCCGCACCATATCTTTGGTCAATGCGGTAAGATTTTTAAATTACTTGTTCCGCCATAATCTTTGCGGAGATATGGTGCGGGGTTTATCAAGAACGAGGTTTGAGTGCAACCTCCCTGAGCTTGTGATGGTACGCTCTTGCAAAGCGATGGGCTTCGTCCCTCATTTGGAGTATTATGCTGGAAAATTCTCTGGGCGTGTTTTTCAATAATACCACCTCTTTTTTATCTCCCACAAACAGCCCGTTGTTTTTTTTAGCCAGGGCCGTCACTTTAATTTTTTCAACCTCCTTCTTCGGCAGTTTAGACAATGCCTCTTTTGCCGCGTTCAGCTGCGCTTTTCCTCCGTCGATCAGGATGAAATCGGGGCAGGGCCATTCGGAGTGATTTAATCGTCTTGATATGACCTCTTTTATCATGGCCACATCGTTGGGCTTGTTCTCCATTTTTATTTTAAACTTGCGGTACTGTGACTTGTCGGGCAGTCCGTTTGTAAATACCACCATAGATCCCGTTGCCGCACTTCCCTGGATGTTGGCAACATCATAGGCTTCAGCCCTTTTATACGGCCACCCCTTTATTGACGGAGGCTTAGCCTCACTCAATTCAAAAATTCTGGCGTGAGAAAAAACTCTTTTAAGGGAGTAGATTTGATTTTTGATTTTGTTCGCTTCTTCAAATTTTTCTTTTCGGGAGAGCTTTTTCATCTCTTTTTCCATTTCTTTCAAAATATGGAGCTTTTTCCCGCGAAGAATTTCCGCCAGGTTTTTAATATTCCTTTGATATTCCTTTTTAAATTTGAGTAAGGCTAAGCCTCCTTCGATTTGGCGGGCCAGATTTGACTGGAAAAGGCAGGGGGCGGGGCAGCGGTCCAGCTGGTACCAAAGGCAAGCGTGTTTTGGCAATTGAGAGCAGCTGCGATAAGGAAAAACTTTCCTTAATATTCTTAATGTTTCCTTTAGCGCTCGCCCATCAACAAACGGCCCGATGAGTAAGGCGAAGCCTCTGTCATCTTTGGGCTGGTGGGTGATGAAAACCCTGGGAAAGTCTTCTTTGGTTATTCCAACGTAAAAATAGTTCTTGTCGTCTTTCCAAATTATATTATAGTCGGGCCGGCGTTTTTTAATCAGTTCGGCCTCCAATATTAAAGCTTCAATTTCGGAGTCGGTTTTGACCCAGCCGATTTTTTTAACTCTATCTATATAAAGGTTATCCCTGCAGGAAGGTTGCTGGAAATGGTTTTTAACCCTCCCTTTTATATTCCCGGCCTTTCCTATATATAGAAGAGTCTTTTTTCCATCGGAAAAAGAATAAACTCCGGCGCTCTTTGGAAGTTTAGAGATATCCTTTCGGTTTAGGTATCTGAATTTTTCCATATTGGCCATTTTAGCCCAATTTTTACTCTAAAACAAGAAGAAGCCCTGGGCTTTTAGCTCAGGGCTTTGAGGTCTTTCATCTTACGAGAAATATTGGACCGAGGGCGAGTTCTCCTTTAGAGACCTCGATGGTCCGGTATTCCAGGTTGGAGGAATAGTTCCAAGCGGGATAGCCCGGAACGGACAGGAGTGGCTGGACGAGATAGGAGCCGGCCTCAATCCGGAAGCAGTAGTTTCCGAATTTGTCGGCGGTTGTCACGGCGACAACCTTATAGGCCGCGCCTTTTTCTTGTGCGACCTCGACGAGCTGAACTTTCAAATCTTGTGCCGGCTTATCATTGAAGCCGAGCTTGTCGAACGGATATTGGTCGATGAAAGCTCTGCCTGCGATGGTTGCCAGCTCGAGCGCCTTGGCGTTTTCTTCGGCCAGGAAGGTTTGCTGTGCGAGTTTTCCTTCCAGCTCTTTGTTTTCTTCTCGCAGCTCGCGCAGGGCTTCCCGCTGCTTCTGCGAGAAATTGGCCTCGTTGAGTAGGGCGTTTTCCGTTGTTTTCAGATCCTGCTTCGCGTCGTTCCAAGCTCCTCCGAACCCTGCCGCGGTTGCGGCCAGCGCCACCAGTAAAACGTAGACAATTACCTTTTTCAATTTGCTTCCTCCTTATGATTTTCTGGTTAATATTATATACAAAATAATTATATTTGTCAACCCTTTTTCTTTCCCGCCAGCCCTGCCTTGCCTTGCTTTGAAATTGGGAGTATAATGATAAACTGCTTAAATTCCATGGCCCAAGACTTTATCAAAATTAGGGGAGCTAGGGTTCATAATTTAAAAAACGTCAGCCTGGATATTCCCAAAAACAAACTAGTGGTGATAACCGGGATTTCGGGCTCGGGAAAATCTTCCTTGGCTTTTGACACTCTGTACGCCGAGGGGCAGAGAAGATATGTTGAATCTCTTTCCGCGTACGCCAGGCAATTTTTAGGGGTAATGGACAAGCCCGACGTGGACAAGATAGAAGGAATTTCTCCTGCTATTTCCATAGATCAAAGAAAGGCGAGCCGTAACCCTCGTTCCACCGTCGGCACTACAACAGAGATATACGATTATCTCCGCCTTTTATTTGCCAGAATAGGGGAGCCCCATTGCCCGAAATGCGGCAAAAAAGTTTCCCGCCAGACAGTTGACCAAATAGTCGAACAAATAATGGGATTCAAGCAGCAGACGGAAATAATGGTTTTAGGTCCGGTGGTGAGAGGCAGGAAAGGAGAGCATAAGGGGATTTTGGAGGAAATTCAAAGGGGCGGGTTTGTCAGGGTAAGGGTGGACGGAGTGGTTCAAAGGACCGACGAAGCGGTCGCTGTTGATTTGGACCGCAAAAAGAAGCACACCATAGAAGTGGTAGTCGACAGGCTTCTTATGGAAAAGAATATAGACAAGCCCAGGCTGGTGGATTCCATAGAAACCGCCTTGAAGCTGGGCAAGGGAGTGGTAATGGTGTCTGCTGGCGATCCGGAATCCAAAGCCAAACCCAAAGATTATCTTTTTTCCGAGAATTTTGCCTGCGAAGATTGCGGAATTTCGCTTCCCGAAATCGAGCCGAGGCTTTTTTCTTTTAATTCTCCCTATGGCGCTTGTCCGGGATGCCACGGGTTGGGCCAAAAGCTGGAAGTGGATCCAAATTTGGTTATTCCTAATTCCAACTTAACTATAGCTGAAGGGGGAATTTTCCCTTGGGCCAAAGCTTCCCATAAAGTGGGCAGGCAGGGCTACTATTATTGGAAGCTCTCGGAGTTGGCGGAAAAATACGGATTTTCCTTGGACGATCCCATAAAAGAGCTGCCCCAAAAAACGATAGATATAATACTTTACGGCGACGGTGACCCGCTTCAACCGCGAAGAGAGGCGAGTTTTGAGGGGGTTATTCCCAATCTTGAAAGGAGGTACGGAGAAACCGAATCCGATTACGCCAGGCAGGAGATAGAGCAGTATATGGTTGAAAAAGAGTGCGAAGTTTGTAATGGGAAAAGATTGAAACCAGAGGCTCTGGCCGTTACCGTGGCCGGTAAGTCCATTTATCAGGTCGTGGAAACCAGCGTGTCTGAGACAAGGCAGTTCTTTGAAGAGCTTATCCGGCCGAAATCAAAAAAGCTTAAAGACGACGAGTTCAAGATAGCCCAGCCGATAATTAAGGAAATAATCAACCGGCTAAGCTTTTTGATTGATGTAGGGCTGGACTATCTGACTTTAGATAGAAAGACCACCACTCTGGCCGGAGGAGAGGAGCAGAGGATACGCTTAGCTACTCAAATTGGTTCAAAGCTGACCGGCGTTTTGTATATTTTAGACGAACCTTCCATAGGCCTTCATGCCAGAGACCAAGAAAGGCTGATTTTCACCATTAAGAAATTAAGGGACGCGGGCAACTCTTTGGTGGTGGTTGAGCACGACCAACAGACTATAGCCGCTTCCGACTGGATAGTGGACGTGGGTCCGGGAGCCGGAAAGCACGGAGGAAAAATAGTTTTTGAGGGAACGCCCAAAGCCATAGTGAAGTCAAAAACTCTTACGGGAGAGTATCTTTCCGGGAAGAAAAAGGTGGAGGTGAAGGAGGTGAAAAAGAATAATAAAGCCGCCTCCAAAAACAAAAAGAGCTGTTTGGTCATTAAAAAAGCCAGCGAGCATAATTTAAAGAATATCGACGTTAAAATTCCTTTGGGAGAATTCGTCTGTATTACCGGCGTTTCCGGTTCGGGGAAGTCTTCCTTAATGAACGACATTCTAGCCAAATCTCTTTTAAAGAAATTTTACAGGGCAAAAGAGGAGCCCGGAAAGCACCAGGGCATAACCGGAACAGAGCATATTAATAAGGTAGTTTTAGTTGACCAGTCTCCCATAGGCCGGACCCCGAGATCCAATCCCGCCACTTACACCGGAGCTTTTTCGTATATAAGGGATCTGTTCGCTCAAACCAAAGAGGCCAAGATAAGGGGATACCAGCCGGGCCGATTTTCTTTTAACGTCAAAGGGGGAAGGTGCGAAGCCTGCGAGGGCCAGGGAGTGAGGAAGATTGAAATGTATTTTCTTCCCGACATTTACGTGGAATGCGAGGAGTGCAAAGGCAAAAGATTCAATAGAGAGACTTTGGCCGTGGAGTACCGGGGTAAAAATATTTCCGACGTATTGGAAATGACCGTTGAAGAAGCTTTAGAGTTTTTTAAAAACATACCCGGACTTTCAGACAAGCTGAAAACCCTGAACGAGGTCGGCTTGGGCTATATGAAAGTCGGGCAGCCCGCTCCTTCTTTGTCGGGAGGGGAAGCCCAGAGAGTTAAGCTGGCCACAGAGCTTTCCAGGAAAGCCACCGGCAAAAGCCTTTACATTTTAGACGAACCGACGACCGGCCTGCACTTTGAAGACGTGCGAAGGCTGATTCAGGTTCTCAGGAATTTAGTGGATATGGGAAATACCGTGGTAACCATAGAACATAATCTTGATTTCATAAAAAATACTGACTGGTGCATAGATATGGGTCCTGAGGGCGGAGAGGGCGGAGGATATGTTGTGGCAGAAGGAACTCCCAGGGAGATCAGCAAAATCAAGAAAAGTTACACTGGACAATTTCTCAAAACCGTTTTATAGTACTCCATATTGTAGCCGTTAATTGGATTCATCTCTTTTTTACGCTTTAAAGCCGGCGGCACTTTTCGCCGGCTTTTATCTTGACAAGGCTTTTTTGTTTTGGTAATTTTGAAGGAGTAGCAGTTAGCAGTCGGAGCTTTAAACTGCTAAACTAATTAATATAATTAACCAAAAATATATGCAGATTAAACCAATTTCAGACCATATCCTTATTGAGCCCATCAAGGGCGAGGAAAAAACCGAGACAGGCATTTTATTGCCGGATACAGCAGAAAAGGAAAGGCCCGAACAGGGCAAGGTGATTGCCGTCGGACCGGGCAAAAAAGACAAATCAGGCAAGAGCATTCCCCCGGAAGTCAAGGCCGGGGATAAGGTGCTGTTCACCAAATACGGCCCCACTGAAATCAAAGTCGATAACAAAGAATACTTAATCGCCAAGCAGGAAGACATACTTGCGATTTTAGAGTAAAATCGCGTAATTTCTAATTTTTAATTTCTAATTTCTAAACATATGGCAAAACAGATTCAATACGACGAAATAGCCAGAAAAAAGCTTAAATTAGGCGTGGACAAACTGGCCAACGCCGTCAAAGTCACTCTCGGCCCGAGAGGAAGGAACGTTGTTTTGGACAAAGGTTACGGCTCTCCCGTCATAACCAACGACGGAGTTTCTATTGCCAAAGAAATAGAGTTGGAAGATAAGATGGAAAACCTGGGAGCCGAGATAGTCAAAGAAGTAGCCGAGAAAACCAATGATGTTGCGGGAGACGGCACTACTACCGCCACCTTGCTGGCTCAGGCGATAATAACGGAAGGCTTGAAAAACGTTGCCGCCGGAGCCAATCCGCTGTCTCTTAAGAGGGGATTGGAAAAAGGTTGCAAGTTGGCGGTTGAAGAACTAAGAAAACTGTCCAAGGATGTTTCCGGAAAAGAGGAGATAGCCCAGGTTGCCACCATTTCAGCCGAAGACGCCGAGCTCGGCAATCTCATTGCCGAAGTTATGACCGAAGTCGGAAAGGACGGAGTGGTGACAGTAGAAGAATCGAAGACCCTCGGTATTCAAAAGGAAGTAGTAAAGGGATTGCAGTTCGACAGAGGATACATTTCCCACTATATGGTTACTAACGCCGACAGGATGGAAGCCGTGTTTGAGGATCCTTACATTTTAATTACCGACAAAAGGATTTCTTCTTTGCAAGAAATACTTCCCGTTTTAGAAAAAGTCGCCCAGACGGGCAAAAAAGAGCTTGTTATTATTGCCGATGACGTTGAGGGAGAGGCTTTAGCTACGCTAGTGGTTAACAGGCTCAGGGGAGTGTTTAACGCTCTTGCCATTAAGGCGCCGGGATTCGGCGACAGGAAGAAAGAAATGCTTGAAGACATCGCCATAGTTACCGGAGGCAAGGTTATTTCCGAGGAAGCCGGATTAAAACTGGACAAGGTTGAGCTCGACCAACTTGGTTCGGCTAGAAGGGTTGTTTCCACTAAGGAAAACACCACTATCGTCGAAGGAAAAGGAGGTAAGGAAGAAATTGATTTTAGGATTAAGCAGCTCAAAAACCTAATTAAAGAATCGGATTCCGATTTTGACAAAGAAAAGCTGCAGGAAAGAGTGGCTAAATTGGCCGGAGGAGTGGCTGTCATCAAAGTGGGAGCAGCCACCGAGGTTGAGCAGAAAGCCAGGCAGCACAAGACTGAAGACGCTTTAGCCGCCACCAGGGCCGCCATTGAAGAAGGCATAGTGCCCGGCGGAGGAGTGGCTCTGCTGCGCTCTCTCAAGGCCCTAGAGAATGTCGAAGGAAAAGAAGAAGAAGTAATCGGTTTGAAGATATTAAAGAGGGCCCTTGAGGAGCCCATTCGCCAGATTGCCCACAACGGCGGCAAGGACGGCTCCGTGATAGCAGCTGAAATTCTCAAGAATGAAGGTTCTTTCGGATATGACGCCCTAAACGATGTTTACGGAGATATGATGCAGGCGGGAATCGTTGATCCGACTAAGGTTGTCAGGTCGGCCCTTGAAAACGCCGTGTCAGCCGCTTCCATGCTTTTAACTACCGAAGTGGTTATCGCTGAAAAGCCGGATGAGAATAAGAACAAGAATTCTCAAATGCCCGGAATGGATATGGGATACTAACCCAAAAAAACAAGTCCGAAATTGGCTGAGGCCGAACCTCGCATGAAAGAGGTTCGGCCTCTTTCATTATGGAGATTGCCAGAATAAAGCATTTTTAGTATAATTTCTTTAGTCATGGCTGATTTCCCAAGCACAAAAAGCCGTAAAATATGGGCTCTGCTGACGGTATTTTTTATCGTTGTCATCGGGGTCGGATATGTTTTCAGTTACGTTTTTGAAAGCCCGAGCATTTTGTATTTCGCCGTTATTTTCAGCGTGGCTATGAGTTTTTCCAGTTACTGGTTTTCAGACAAATTGGTGCTGAAGATGAGCGGCGCCAAAAAGGCTCAAGAGTCGGAATATCCGGAAGTTTACAAATCAGTCAGGGAGCTCTGCTTGAACGCCGGGTTGCCCGTTCCCAAAATTTATATTATCGACGAAATGCAGCCCAATGCTTTTGCTACGGGCAGGGATAAAAACCACTCCGTGGTGGCCGTTACCAAGGGCCTGCTTTCCAAACTGAACAATCAAGAGGTAAAAGCGGTGCTGGCCCACGAGCTCAGCCATATTAAAAACAGGGATATGCTTTTTCAAACAATGGTGGTGGTGCTCGTGGGATTTATTTCCATGCTTTCGCGGATGTTTATGTGGGGCAGCCTTTTTGGCGGCAACAGGAGAAATGAGGGCCCCTTGGCTTTGGTCGGAGTGGTAGCCGCCATTCTGGCCCCACTGGGAGCTTTTCTGATTCAAATGGCCATTTCCAGGCAAAAAGAGTTTTCCGCCGATTCCGGCGCCGCCTATCTTATGGCCGACTCTGAAATAATGATTTCCGCTTTAAGGAAAATATCCGCTGACGAGACGCCGGCCAAAAGAGCCAATGGCGCAACCGCCCACCTTTATATTTCCAATCCTTTCAAGAAGGGGAATATGGTTAAACTCTTTAGGACCCATCCGACCCTTGAGGACAGGATAAAAAACTTAAGGAATTTAAGAATATGAAAATCTGTCCCGTTTGCAAAATAGGCTTGGATAAAACATTAATAGCCGGAGTGGAAATTGATTATTGCCCCAAATGCCTCGGCCTTTGGTTTGAAGAGGACGAATTGAGGCAGGCCAAAGACGTAAAAGACAGAAATCTCAGGTGGCTGGATACCGACCTTTGGCTGGATGACGAGAAATTTAAGATTTCCCCGAGTGGCAAGCTTTGCCCCGATGACAGGCTCCCTTTATATGAAACAAAGTACGGCAAGTCTAACATAGAAGTAGACGTATGTAATGTCTGCCACGGCGTCTGGCTCGATAGGGGAGAGTTTAGGAAAATCATTAAGTACCTCAAAAAGAAAGCAGACTCCGAGATACTTAATCATTATTTAAAAAACCTGAGAAATGAGTTTTGGGAAATACTGGAGGGCCCCGAAAGCTTTCGCGAGGAACTGGATGATTTTTTGCTCTTGCTTAAGGCCCTGAACTACAAACTGCTGGTCCAGCGGCCGGCCATTGCCAAAATAATAGCTTTGTTGCCTAAATGACGGCTGGAAAGTCGACTTAAAACATGATAGAGTGGGTGATATGCCGAATGTGTTAGACATATTGAAAAAACACGGAGAGGTCGCATAGTGGACGAGTGCACCGCCTTGGAAAGGCGGCAGGCCTTAACGGGTCTCGAGGGTTCGAATCCCTCCCTCTCCGCCAGATTTTTAAATCTTAATTATTATGGATTCTCCCGTAGTTTTCTTTTTCACATCCGCAGCCGTTCTGGCCGCCATAACCGCGGCGTTCTTTTTTACCGGCAAAAGGGTTCCCGAAAAGAGGCTTTCCGGTTTGGCTACCGTTTCTTTTATCCTCGTCCTCACCGGCATTGTTTTCGGCGACAACAGGATAGCCGGATACGTTTTGCTGCTGATCGGCCTGGCTTTTGCCGCAGCTGATATAATAAGAAAAAGAAAGCTTGATGTTCCAAAAGAACAGTAATAAGGAAATATTATTGGGCTTAAAAAATAGGGACACCGAAGACGGCCCCTCGCCATTATCAGATTCTTCTTGCCAGACTTAACGAGTTGGGGGTAGAATTAACCCCCTAGGAGGTGTTTGACAAAAGGTTCAATTACTACAAAAAAACTGGCGCAAGCTGATTTAAACATATCGAGGGCCTGTTGGAAGGAATCAAAATGGTTGATAAAATAATAAAAGGGGAGGATTCCCAGGAGGTTAGATTTGTTTTTAATAACAATTAACTAAATATTATGTTTGAAACTTTACTTTCTTGGTTCACGCTCCATGGCATAAAAATCCTGGTCATTTTGATTGCCGTTGTTCTGATTAACAGGGTCGGCAAAAAATTCATTGAAAAAACAGTTAAAAAGGCGATAAAACACGTTGACCATGAGGCCGAGGTAAAAAGAGAAAACACCTTGATCGGGATTTTTTCAGGCGGCCTGAAGGTTGTTGTTTGGCTGGTGGCCATAATGACCGTACTGCCCGAATTCGGCATTGAGGTAGGCCCAATTTTGGCCGGGGCCGGCATTTTGGGAGTGGCCCTGGGTTTTGGCGCTCAATATATGATTAGAGATTTTCTGGCCGGACTTTTTATCATTTTAGAGAATCAATACCGGGTGGGAGATGTGGTTTGCTTGGACGATACCTGCGGCGGGGTGGAAGATGTCACTTTGAGAAAAACGGTTTTGCGCGATTTGGACGGCAAACTTCATCACATTCCCAATGGCGCCTTTAAAAAAGCAGCCAACCTAACCGGCGACTATTCCCGCGCCCATATGAATGTATCGGTGGCCTATAAAGAAGATTTAGATAAAGTGATGGCTTTGATAAACAAGGTAGGCCGAGAGATGGCCAAAGAATCTCCCTGGAAAGATTACATTATAAAGCCTATTCAGGTGGCGGGCCCCGGCCCAGACAAATTCGGCGATTCCGGCATCGAAATCAAGGTTTTGGGAGAAACCAAACCCCTCAAGCAATGGGACACATTAAAGGAGTTCAGGCGCAGGTTAAAGGTCGCGTTTGATAAAGAAAATATAGAATTCCCGTTTCCCCAAATGTCGGTTTGGCCGAGGGGGAGGTGGGAGAAATAAAATCAAACCAATATGGAAGAAACACTTTCATTTCAAATGTTGCTGTTAATAGCCATTTGGACTCTGCCATGGAGGGGCGTGGCCCTTTGGAGGGCGGCTCGTAACCGTCATTTAAAATGGTTTATTACCATACTGGTTTTGAACACTTTGGCGTTATTGGAAATAGTTTACATATTTTTCTTCTCTAAACCGAAAGAAAAATGAATTCTTCTCCAGTTGAAGAAATTAAGAGCCGGCTGGATATAGTCGAGGTTGTCGGCAGCTATATCAAGCTCCAGAAAGCCGGAGCCAATTATCGCGCTATCTGCCCCTTTCATTCGGAAAAGAAGCCGTCTTTTTTTGTTTCTCCTTCAAGGCAGACCTGGCACTGTTTCGGGGGTTGCGGAGAAGGGGGAGATGTTTTTAAGTTTATAATGAAAATAGAAGGGGTGGAGTTCGGCGACGCTTTGAGAATGCTGGCCCAGAAAGCCGGAGTGGAATTGAAAAAACAGGATCCTAAAATAAAAACCGAGCGGACCAGGCTGTATGAAATATGCGAACTGGCCTGCCGCTTTTTTGAAAAGCAGCTTGAAGAAAGCGCGGCCGGCAAGGAAGCCGAAAAATATCTTCTCGGAAGAGGTATTACAAAAGAAAGCATTAAAAAATGGCGAGTGGGGTACGCTCCCGACGCCTGGCAGGGGCTGTCCGACTTTTTAATATCCAAAGGGTATAAAAAAGAGGAAATACAAAAAGCCGGCCTAGGCCTTACTTCCCAAAAGGGATCGTTTTTCGACCGTTTCAGGGCCAGGATAATGTTTCCGGTTTTCGACCTGAATTCCCAGCCTGTAGGATTCGGCGGGAGGGTTTTCAACTCTGACGATCCGGCAAAGTACGTGAATATCCCTAATACTCTTCTTTACGACAAGTCCCGCATTCTTTACGGTTTAGATAAGGCCAAGCTGGAAATAAGGAAGAAGGACGCTTGCATTTTAGTGGAAGGATACGTTGACGCTATAATGTGCTCTCAAGCTGGCTACGAAAACGTTGCTGCGGTTTCAGGCACCGCCCTGACCGCGGATCAGCTGAGAATTTTAAAAAGGTACTCCGACAATTTACTGACCGCTTTTGATATGGATTTGGCTGGAGATTCAGCCACCAAAAGAGGAATAGAGCTGGCTCAGTCTCTGGGATTCAACATTAAAGTTCTGGTGATGAGTGGCGGCAAGGATCCCGCCGACATTATCGCCCAAGACCCGAAGGAATGGGGGAAGATAATAACCGATGCCAAATCCATTCTCCAGTTCTATTTTGAAACAACATTCGCCAAGTTCGATTCAAAAACCCCCGAGGGTAAAAGGGAGATTTCAAAAGTTCTGCTTCCGGTTATAAAAGTCATTCCCAATAAAATAGAAAGAGCCTATTGGATTCAACTGCTGGCCGGAAAATTAGGGGTAAGGGAAGAAACAGTTGAAGAGGCTCTAAAAGACGTAAAGATCGGCCAGTCCAATCGGGTTTTTGAAGAAGAGACACCGGTAAAACCGGCAGAGAAAAAAACCAGAAAGCAGGCGCTGGCGGAAAGAATAGTTTCCTTAATACTAAAAGATCCCAAAAACCTGGAATTTTTAAAAGAATATCATGAAGCCGAATTTACGCCAGAACTCAAAGCAGTTGTAGCCAGCCTGAGGAGCGGGGAGAAGCCGGTTGACGCCCAATTGGTCAGCTACCTTTCCTTTAGAGCCGAAGCGGAGGAGGGATTGGATTACAAAGAGGAGATTCAGCTTTGCCTAAAGGAGTTCGAGGCGCTGAATGTCAGAAGCAGGATGGACGAATTGCTTTGTCGGTTAAGGGAGGCTGAAGCCGATGGCAGCCAGGAAAAAATCGATAAATTAACCAAGGAAATCCACCAATTAACCAGTAAATTAAACACATGAAGAAAAAATCCAAAAAGAAAGCTTCCAAGCCCAGAAAAAAAGCAGTTAAGAAAAAAACGGCGAAGAAAAAATCCAAAAAGAAAGTAAAACCCAAGAAGAAAGCCGTAAAGAAGCCAACTAAAAAAAAGAAAGCCGTTTCCGGAAAAAAGACGGCCAGAAGAAAAAAAAGCCAGGTGACTCCCGAGAAAATCGAAGAGCTGGTCAAAAAGGGCGGAGAAAGGGGTTTCGTAACTTATTCTGAAATTCTTTATCTTTTTCCGGAAATAGAAAAGGATATTGCCGGCTTGGAAAACCTTTACGACCAACTGGAAAAACGCGGGATAGAAGTAAAAGAAGTGGGGGGGCTTTTAGAGGTGGGAAGGGAAAAAGAGCCCAAAGCCGAGGGAGGACTAGATTCGGTCCAAATGTACTTGAAGGAAATAGGATTGGTTTCTTTCTTAACCGCCGAAGAGGAAAAAGAGCTGGCCAGGCGCATAGAGAAAGGGGATATAGAGGCAAAAAAGAAGCTGGCTCGGGCCAACCTAAGATTGGTGGTTTCAATCGCTAAAAAGTATATAGGACGCTCTCCCAATCTGACTCTTTTGGACTTAATCCAAGAGGGGAATTTAGGATTGTTTAGGGCAGTTGAGAAATTCGACTGGAGAAGGGGGTATAAATTCTCCACTTACGCTACCTGGTGGATAAGGCAGGCCATTACCAGGGCTTTGGCTGATCAGGCCAGGACTATCCGGATTCCCGTCCATATGGTGGAGACTATTTCCAAATACACTCAAATAAGAAGAAGGTTGCTTCAGGATTTAGGAAGGGAGCCTTTGCCCGAAGAGGTAGCTGCTGAAATGGGCATTGACGTTGACAAAGTCCATCACATCCAAAAAATATCCCAGGAAACTATTTCTCTGGAAACCCCCGTTGGCGAAGACGAAGAAGACAGCGTCTTAGCCGAATTTATAGAAGACGAGAAGGTGACTTCCCCCTCCCTGGATGCAGCCAGAATGCTATTGAGGGGCAGGCTAGGGGAGATTCTTAACGATTTGGCTCCCAGAGAGCAAAAAATACTGGCTATGAGATTTGGCTTGGAAGACGGCATTACTCACACTTTAGAGGAAGTGGGCAAGGAATTCGGCGTGACCAGAGAAAGGATTCGCCAGATTGAAGCTAAGGCCCTGGACAAAATTAGGGAGCATCAAGCCCTAAAGAAGTTGCAAGGATACTAAAAATAAGCTATAATAATTTATGTTATTCCGCGGTGGCGC
>CAYXYS010000006.1:11384-18481 GCA_964469735.1 uncultured Candidatus Saccharibacteria bacterium | reverse complement strand
GAGCCAACCATCCCCGATATCATTTCCCTTCCCAAGCCCCTTTCTGAAATGAGCAGCAGCGAAAAGAATCAGATTGCCGGCCAGCTGGAAGAATTTCTTGCCTCCTTGCAAGGAAGTTCCGGGGAATGTACCATTAATCAAGACCTCTACTTTGGAATGGACGACAACGAGCAAGTGAGATGCCTTCAGGAATTTCTAAAATCCAGAGGCAAAGACATATATCCCGAAGGGCTGGTCACCGGAAACTTTTACATCTTAACGGAGCAGGCGGTAATCAGATTTCAGGAGAAGTACGCCGGTGAAATTCTGGCTCCATGGGGGCTGACTCAGGGAACTGGCTTTGTTGGTTCGACTACCAGAGCTAAAATTGAGGAGCTATTAAGCCGATAACTTCTTAGTTCTTGACAGAAGCTTTTTTATTTGATAATATACAGACAGCGAGCATAAGCTCCAATTCGACAGCGGACCTCCCTCGAGCGAGGCCCGTTGTTTTTTTCTCATTCTTTGCTAATATATATTTGGGCCGGGAGAACTCGCTAAATTCTTAGAATTGGAGTCTATCTCCCGCCCATTTTTTTAAATATCCATGGAAGTCCAGAGAAACGTTCCGTTAAAAAAACACACTACTTTTCAGATTGGAGGCCCGGCCAATTACTTTTTGGCTGCCCGAAGCAAGGAGGAGCTGATTGAAGCTCTTAATTTTGCCAAAGAAAAAGGCGTTACTCCTCTGATTATCGGTGGCGGCAGCAATTTGCTGATTTCAGACAAAGGTTATGGCGGAGTGGCTATTAAAGTCCAGAACGCCGAAATAGAAATAGAAGGAGAAAACGTTCTGGTTGGAGCCGGGGTTTTGCTAAGCTCATTAGTAAAAAAAAGTTTTGAAAAAAATCTTTCCGGAATGGAATGGGCGGCTGGAATACCCGGAACCGTTGGAGGAGCCGTTGCCGGAAACGCCGGAGCTTTTAACGGAGAGATGGCCGACTTGGTTGAGAGGGTGGAGGTCTATGACATCAAAGCCGGAAAAATAATTGATATGACGAGAGAGGAATGCCGATTCGATTACCGCAGCAGTATTTTTAAAAACAATTCCAGTCTCGTTATTCTTTCTGCAGCTTTGAAACTGGAAGAGGGAAGCGGCGACGATATTCTTCAAAAAATAGAAGCCAACCTTCAGTATCGCAGAGAAAAACATCCAAAGGAGCCGTCGGCGGGCAGCTGTTTTAAAAATATTTCCGTTGACGATCTTCCCGCAGATTTTTTTGAAAAATTTCCCGAAACAAAAGAATCGGTTAAAAACGGAATTCTTCCCACAGCTTTTTTAATACACTCTTGCGGGCTGAAAGGAGAGAAAATCGGTTCAGCCCAAGTGTCTCCGGTCCACCCGAACTTCATTGTTAACCTCAATGGCGCTTCGGCGGGAGACGTTTTGGAATTAATTTCTTTTGTAAAGAAAAAAATTGAAGAAAAATACGGATTGAAACTGCAAGAAGAGATAAAAATTCTTGACCACGTTGTAATTTAGCGATAAAAATACTCGCGAAGCGCGAGTGGCGAACAGCCGCACTCCTTTCTGGGCGCAGCGCTTCGCCCAATAGGGAAGCACCTATTCGGTGCACGCACTGCGCAAAGAAATTCATTCGCAAAATTACAAACGTGGTTGACAACAATTCTTGATAGTAGGATAATTAATTAAGAGTTTTAATATTTTACAAATAGCTGGTCGACTATTTGTCCCCTTACTAAAAATTTTTCAAAAAAATGGCTAAGAAAAAAGCAAAAAAGAAAGTTGCTAAGAAAGCCAAGCCAAAAAAGAAAGCTAAACCCAAGAAGAAAGCCAAGAAAAGAAGGAAAAGGTAGGAATAAAAAATAATTTTACCGCGCCCGCGCTTATGGGCGCGGTTTTTTATAAAATTCTATTGACCACGTTGTAATTTTGCGTTTGAAGTAATTGCGAAGCGCGAGTGGCGAGCAGCCACACTCCTTTTTGGGCGCAGCGCTTCGCCCCATGAGGGATATACCTATTCGGTATACGCACTGCGCGAGTAATTTTATAGCAAAATTACAAACGTGGTTGACAAAAAATCCCATAATGAAATAATTAGTTAAAGTAAAATTTTTACCAATGCAGATTGACATTAAGACAAAAAACATTTCGCTGAATCAGCCCTTAAGGACGTTTTGCGAAAGGGTAGTTGGAGATCTGGAAAAACTAGTAAACCTCGTCGAGAAAAAAGAAAGCAGCGGCATGAAGACTACCGTCAACGGATGGATGGAAATCGGCAAGACTACTTTTCACCACAACAAAGGCCCGTTTTTCAGAGCCGAGTGCCAGATATTTCTGCCGGGCAAAAAAATAAGGGCGGAAGCCGAAGCTATCGATTTGAGAGTAGCCATTATTGAAGTAAAAGACGAAACACAAAGACAATTAAAAGAATATAAAGAAAAAACAATAGCCCAAAGAAGAAGAGGGCAAAGAAAAATAAAAAAATCTCTTAGTCTTTCCCCAAAAGCCAAACTTAAAAGGCCCAAAGGAGCGAGAACGAGAGAAGAAGGCATATGACACCAACAAAGTTTTTCCTCACCAAGGGCGTGGGGGTCCACAAGGATTATTTAGGGTCGTTTGAGCTGGCCTTAAGGGATGCGGGCATAGCTCACTTTAACTTAGTGTCCGTTTCCAGCATTCTGCCGCCCGGCTGTAAAAAGGTTACAGTAGCCAAGGGTTTGGGAATGCTTCAAGCGGGAGAAATCGTTTTCGTTGTTATGGCCAGAAACGCCACTAACGAACCAAACCGGCTCGCTTCGGCCTCCATCGGCTGCGCCATACCGGCTGAAAAAAAGCAGTACGGATATCTTTCAGAGCATCATTCTTTCGGTGAAACCCACGAGAAGTCCGGCGATTATGCCGAAGACCTGGCTGCTTCCATGCTTGCTTCAACTTCCGGCATTAAGTTTGATCCCGACGAGGCTTGGGACTCCAGAAGGCAGGTTTTTAAGCTATCGGGAAAAATAGTCCGCACTACTAACGTAACTCAAACCGCTAGGGGAGACAAAAATGGCAAGTGGACTTCCGTTGTGGCCGCCGCCGTATTTATTCCTTAAATTATCCAAAACCATGGCACGCAATCCCTATTTTTCAGGCAGAAAGATTTCTGCCAGAAAACTTAAGAAGGGATTAAAAGTAACAGATTTGGTTGCAGACTACTTTCAATCCTACAATTCAGCCAGACTTAATGAGGCTTGCCGGCTTTATGTTGAAAAAATGCTCAACCCCAAAAAGAACGTAACCGTCGGCTTGACCATGGCCGGAGCTTTAACGCCGGCTGGAATGTCGGGGATGGTTGTTTCAATGATGGAAAAGGGGTTTGTGGATTTCATTATTGCCACCGGCGCCAATCTTTACCACGACACTCATTTCGCCCTTAATTATCCCTTAAGGAAGGGAACGCCGCAAGTCGACGATATCGTTCTATACAAGCACGGAGTAGTAAGGATATATGATACGTTCCTCACCACCGATACTTTATTGAACACAGATAAATGGACCCAGAAAGTCTTGCTTGACCCTAAGGCCCCGAAAGGCGCTATCTCCTCCAGTGAATTTCATAATTACTTAGGAAAAAAGCTTTTGCAGGATTCGCCAAATCCCGAAATTTCAATTTTGGCTCAAGCGGCAAAATACAATATTCCCGTTTATACTTCTTCTCCCGGAGACAGCACTTACGGAATGGATTTAGCTACTTTCAATAAGTCCGTTTATAAGGAATTGATAAGGGACGGTTCTATAGATTTGCACATCAACCCGAATTTGGATGTTAAAGAGACAGCTGCCATAGTTATGGATGCCGAGGAAAACGGGGTGATACTTTTAGGCGGAGGGTCCCCGAAGAATTTCTATCTCCAGACGCAGCCGTTTTTGTGGGAATGTTTAGGCGTTGAAAAAGGCGGCCATGATTATTTTATCCAAATAACAATGGATTCTCCCCAATGGGGAGGGCTTTCCGGAGCCACTCCTTCGGAAGCTGTGTCTTGGGGAAAAATCAATCCCGATGAGCTGCAAAATACGGTGGTTGTTTATTCCGATACAACCCTGGCTGTTCCAATTCTTTTTTCTTACGCCATGGATAAGGCCAGGCCCAGAAAAAAGAAAAATCTCTATTTAAAGCGCTCAAAATTAATGTATGCTTTAGATAAAGAGTTTAAGAAAAAACCCTTGACCTGGACAGCTGAAGACCTTTATAAAAAACACCAAAATTAGCTATGAAGAATTTCTCCTATCCGGCCGCAGAGCCCTTCAATTTTTTAGGATTAGACGAACAAGACTACCAAAAATCCAAGGTGGCTGTATTTCCCGTGCCGTACAACTCCACTACTTATTGGAAATCGGGCACCAAAGAAGGGCCTCAAGCGATAATAGAAGCTTCCAGGCACCTTGAGCTTTACGATATTGAAACCCGGAAAGACGTTTCCAAGGAGGGCATTTTTACCATGCCCATTATGGAGCCGTCTAAAGATTCTCCCGAGGCGACCATAGCCAGGATAAAAGAGATAACAGGTCGGCTGTTGGCGGACGGAAAGTTTCCTTTAATGCTGGGAGGAGAGCATTCTGTTACACTGGGAGCGGTTCAAGCCTTTAAAGAGAAATATTCTGATTTGTCGGTTTTGCAGATTGACGCCCATGCCGATTTGCGGGACGAATTTGAAGGCACAAAATACCACCACGGAGCGGTTATGAGAAGGGTGAGGGAGTTGGGGGTTCCCGTAACTCAAGTGGGAATAAGGAGTATTTCCCAAGAAGACGCCGAGTATATTGAGAAGGAAAAAATAGAAACCGTTTTTATGGCCCCCGAACTTCCCTTAGAAAAAATCATTGCTACTCTGACAGATAACGTTTATATAACTCTTGATTTGGACGGATTGGATCCTTCAATAATGCCTTCTACCGGCACTCCGGAGCCTGGAGGCCTCGGATGGTACGAAGTTTTAAATTTAATAAAGGAAATATCAAAAAAGAAAAACATAGTGGGAGCAGACGTGGTTGAGCTGGATCCCATACCCGGCCTGGCCTCACCCGATTTTCTGGCAGCCAAGCTGGCCTACAAGATAATTAACTATTCCATAAAATAGAATGTCCATTCAAATCAAAGCTTTGCCAAAAATTCTTACTTTTAGCGAAGCTAAGTATTACGTTTTTTCGGCGGTTTTCGTGTCTTCGGCAGTATTTTTTCCTTGGCTGGCCCACCAATTTAACATGGCTGGCGCCAAATTCCTGCCTATGCACTTTTTCGTTATGTTTGCCGGATTCCTTTTCGGCTGGAGGACGGGCCTATTGGTAGGACTGCTGAGCCCGATAATGAGCTACAGCATTACCCAGATGCCGGGCATGGCCATATTGCCTGAAGTCACCTTAGAGCTGGCTATTTACGGTTTGGCCATCGGAATATTAAGAGAAAGGAATATGAGCATTTTGGTTTCCTTAACCGGAGCTATGCTTTTGGGGAGGCTGGCCAGGTGGGCGTTTGTTCTCGCTTTGGGGCTGCAAACCAATCCCTTGAATTATTTTAGAATCGGACTGCCGGGAACAATTTTACAGCTGGCCTTGATTCCGGTAGTTGTGTATTTTTTGCAAAAATTCGTCTTTAAAAAGAATGAAGGAGCGGTTTAAGGAATTTATGAAAAGCTCTTTGGGTTTGGAGCTTTGGTCCGGAGGCGATATTATCTACAGATCGAAAAAATCGGGAGTCGAAGGACTCCTTGATTTTATCAAGCAATACGGCAGGAAGCACGAAAGGCTGGTTATATTCGACAAGATAGTCGGCCAGGGCGTGGCCCTGCTGGCCGCTTACCTGAAAGCCAAAGAGGTTTACGGGATAACCGGCAGCAAGCTGGCGGCGAAGAACCTCGAAAAATTCAAAATAAAGTTCTATTTTGAAAAAACGGTTGATAACATCCTCAACAAAGACAAAACCGACCTTTGTCCCCTGGAAAAACTTTCTTTTGACAGGAGTCCGGAAGATTTCTATCGGCAATTGACCAATAAATAGTTTTGCAAATAAACAGGGCAGGAAAATATTTTCCTGCCCTTTTAGTCAGCGTCGAGCCGACAATTCTTTGATTTTCTCCTCTATATGGTTATAGGGGAGACCCCTCCGCTTCCTTTCTTCCATCTCCTTTTTCAGTTCTTCTACTACCGGAATATCGGTTTTTGTATTCTGCATTTAATCCTCCTCGTCGGAATTTTATTATGCCCAAATTATATACTATTATTGGGGATTTGTCAATAGTATTGACAAAAGATAGATAATATGTTATAAGTAATTAGATCCTAAAAATATTACATAAGGAGAGAATAGTGGAGATAGCAGATTTAACGAAAAGGAATCTTGAGCAAGCGGTCAATCTGGTGGAAAAAATATTCCCGTCGGAGTATGAAGAAGAAGCTGGAAAGGATGAACTCCCCGCCAGCCTTAATCCGGAACTTTATCGGGACTATCTGGAAAAGACCGGAATCACTTGGGCTCGCTACTGGGTGGCTGAGGAAAACGGAAAAGTCATCGGCAATATAGGGATATATACCTATAATGACGATGAAGATGAGGCAGACTGGCTCGGCTGGTTCTGTGTCGACGAGGATTTCCGCAATAACGGTATCGGAACAAAGCTCCTTCTCTTCGCCATCGAAGAAGCGAAGAAAAGAGGGAAAGATTACTTGAGACTCTACACGACAGACGATGAAGACGAACTGGATTCCCATCGCCTGTATGAAAAATACGGTTTCAAGGTAATCGGCGCCAAACCCTGGACAGCTGCTCCCGAACTCGGATTAACCGAATTCACTTACGAGCTAAAATTATAACCCTCAAAAAGCGCAGACTTAACAGCCTGCGCTTTTCTCTTTTAAGAGTTTACAAAAGAGCTGATTTAAAATACAATAGAAGGGTAATATGTCAATTCTTTCCAGGATTTTCGGAGACGCTAACGAAAAATATCTCAAGAAGCTCCAGCCCGTTATTGAGCAGATAAACGGCCTCGAAAAAGAATTCGAGGGTTTTTCCAATGAACAGCTGAAGGAAAAGACTGCTGAATTGAAAAATAAAATT
>CAYXYS010000006.1:0-11284 GCA_964469735.1 uncultured Candidatus Saccharibacteria bacterium | reverse complement strand
CTTTTGCTCTAGTTAGAGAGGCAGCGAAAAGAACCTTAAATCAGAGGCATTTTGACGTTCAGTTAATGGGAGGTATTATTTTACACCAAGGGAAAATAGCTGAAATGAAGACTGGAGAAGGGAAAACGCTAGCCGCCACTTTGCCTGTTTACCTTAATGCCCTGGAAGGCAAGGGAGTGCATGTTATAACCGTTAACGACTATTTGGCGAAAAGAGACACCATTTGGATGGGACAGATATACTATGCCCTTGGGTTAAGTGTCGGTTGTGTAGTACATGATGCTGCGTTCGTGTATGATCCGGGCTACCGACCAGAAAATCCCAAATCCCAAATCCCAAATCCCAAACAAATTCCAAATTCCAATGACCAAAATTCAAAACGCGACGAAACACGGGATTTAGTTGGTGGGTTTAAAGTAGTAGAATCTTATTTGAGGCCGGTTTCCAGGAAGGAGGCCTACGAGGCCGATATTACTTACGGCACCAACAACGAATTCGGGTTTGACTATCTGAGAGACAATATGGCCTACGGGTTTGACATGATGTCCCAAAGGGGCCACCACTATGTTATTGTCGATGAGGTGGACTCTGTTTTAATAGACGAAGCCAGGACTCCCTTGATTATATCAGCTCCCGACACCGAATCGTCCAGCTGGTATCAGGAATTCGCCAAAATTATTCCCAAGCTTGATTCCCAGAAAGATTACGAAGTGGACGAGCAGAAAAAGGCCGTTACGTTAACCGAAGAGGGAATTGGCAAAGTGGAAAAAGCTTTGGGGATGGACAATATTTATGAAGAGAAGGGAATAAAATACGTTCATCATTTAGAGCAGGCCTTAAGGGCAGAAGTTTTATTCAAAAAAGACAGGGATTATGTCGTCAAACCTGCCTCGCCGCAAGGCGGGGACGGAGAAGTTATTATTGTAGATGAATTTACCGGAAGGATGATGCCGGGCAGGAGATGGTCGGGAGGCCTCCATCAGGCGATAGAAGCCAAAGAGGGAGTGCAGATAAAGCCGGAGTCGCTTACCCTGGCATCGGTTACTTTCCAGAATTACTTCAGGATGTATGACAAGCTGGCCGGTATGACGGGAACGGCAGCCACTTCAGCAGAGGAATTCGACAAGGTTTACGGTCTCGACGTAGTGATAATTCCCACCAACAATCCTTTAATAAGAAAGGACTTGCCGGACCGGGTTTACAAAACCCAAAGCGGAAAGATGACGGCTTTAGTCAGGGAAATCAAAGAGAGGCACGAGAAGGGCCAGCCGATTTTAGTGGGAACCACTTCCATATCAAAAAACGAATACCTGGGAAAATTACTGGAAAAAGAGGGAGTTCCCCACCAGATTTTAAATGCCAAGCATCATGAGAAAGAAGGAGAAATAATAGCTCAAGCGGGAAGGCTGGGAGCGGTTACCATTGCTACCAATATGGCGGGAAGAGGCGTGGACATTATCCTGGGAGGCAATCCTCCCGACCCAAAAGAAGCCGAAAAAGTTAAAAAAGCCGGAGGCCTTCACGTAATTGGCACCGAGCGGCACGAAGCCAGGAGGATAGACAACCAGCTGCGGGGAAGAACCGGCAGGCAGGGAGACCCCGGCTCGTCCCAGTTTTTCCTTTCCCTGGAAGACGACGTAATGAGAATATTTGGCGGAGAAAAGATGACGTCTTTAATGAACCTGCTGAAGATTCCCGAAGACCAGCCTATTGAAGCCAAAATGGTGGCTAATGCCATTGAATCGGCCCAATCCAAAATAGAGGGAATGCATTTTGATTTAAGAAAGCACGTTTTGGAATATGACGACGTGATGAACAAACAAAGGGAAACCATCTATAGAAAGAGGAGGGAAATTTTGGAAAAATTTAATGATGGAACCCTGGGAGAATATATTAAGAAACTTCTTTTAAATGCCGGTTACAGCGAAGACGATTACCGAAAAAAAGAGGAGGAAATAGGCAAAGAGCAGATGCCGCAGGTGGAAAAGATAGTCGCTTTAAGAAGCATTGATATATTATGGATGAACCATCTGGAAGAAATGGAGTCTTTAAGGGATTCCGTCAGATTAAGGGCTTACGGACAAAAGGATCCTTTAGTGGAATACAAAACCGAAGGCCACCGGATGTTCCAGCAGCTTTTGGGCGCTATTGAGGACCAGATCGTCAATACAATGCTAAAGGCTTCGCTCAAGTCTCAGCCCAAGTCCGAGGGGACGGCTCCTGCAGCTCCCGCTAGTTCTTCGGGTAAAACGCCGGGAAGAAACGATCCCTGCCCTTGCGGAGCGAAGTATCCAGATGGACGTCCGATAAAATACAAGAAGTGCTGCGGAAAGAATAGTTGACAATTTTAGAAAATTGAGGTTAGTATTAAGTAAATGTCCCCAAAAAAAGTCTACACAGCAGTTTCAATAATTTTTGTTTTGGCGGTTGCCGCCGCTATTTTAGATTACCCGGCCCTTTTCAATAAAGGCGCCGATTATTTAAACGACAAAATATCTCTCGGAGTGCCTCACATAGGAGAGGTGCCTTTTAAATTAGGACTGGATCTTCAAGGGGGAACTCATTTGGTATATGAAGCCGACTTATCCGAACTTCCCAAAGAAGAGCACAGCTCTTCAATGCAGGGCTTAAGGGATGTCATAGAAAGGAGGGTTAACCTTTTTGGAGTGGAAGAACCGGTAGTCCAAATTCAAGAAACCGACAAATACAGCCGATTGATAGTGGAGCTGGCCGGAGTTAAAGATCCCGCCCAGGCCATTGAAATGATAGGGCAGACCCCGTTTTTGGAATTCAAGGAGCCCAAAGAGAATTATCAGGAGATTGCCGAGAGAAATCAGAAGATTTACGACGGGGAAATAGAAGGAGATATTGAGGACCCGTTTGAGTCGACTCTGCTGACCGGAAAATATCTTGAGAAGGCCGAGCCCACCTTTGACCAGACCACATACCAGCCTCAGGTTTCCTTAAAATTCAACAGCGAGGGAGCAGAGCTTTTCGAGGAGATAACCTCAAGAAATGTGGGCAAGCCTTTGGCTATTTACATAGACGGCATTCCTCTTTCCGCCCCTACCGTTCAGGAAGCTATTTCCAGAGGAGAAGCGGTTATAACAGGCAGTTTTACCATTGAAGAGGTCCAGTCTCTATCGAGGAATTTAAACGCCGGAGCTCTCCCGGTTCCCATAAATTTAATTTCTCAGCAAAGCGTCGGACCGACCTTGGGAGCTATATCTTTGGAAAAAAGCCTTAAGGCGGGCATGTGGGGCCTCTTGGCGGTGCTGATTTTTATGGTTGTTTTTTACAGGGCGCCGGGTTTGCTGGCTTCCTTGTCCCTGGCAATTTACGTTGCCTTGGTTCTGGCTTTATTCAAGCTTATCCCCGTTACTTTGACGTTGGCTGGCATCGGCGGATTTATTCTTTCCATAGGAATGGCCATTGACGCCAATATTCTTATTTTTTCCAGGATGAGAGAAGAATTAAGGAGCGGACAAAGTTTTTCCGTGGCCGTTGAAGAAGGGTTCAGAAGGGCCTGGCCTTCCATTCGCGACGGGAATTTGACTACCTTAATAGTGGCTTTGATATTGTTCGGATTCGGAACCAGTTTTGTTAAAGGGTTTGCTTTCACTCTTACCCTTGGAATATTAATGAGCATGTTTTCGGCAATAATAATAACTAAAAACCTTCTTCGGGTTTTTGTAGGCACTAAACTAGAGAAAATAAAAATATTATGGCACTAGAAAAACACCTATTTACTTCAGAGTCGGTAACAGATGGTCATCCCGACAAAGTTGCTGATCAAATATCAGACGCTATTTACGACGAAATGCTAAAGCAGGACCCCGACACTCATGCGGGAATAGAATGCTTTACTACCACCGGACTGGTTTTGGTGGGAGGGGAGGCTCGGACTAAGGCTTATGTTGAAATACCCGATGTCGTCAGGAGAGTCCTTAAGGAAATCGGCTACGATAAGCCGGAATACGGCTTTTGCGCCGATGCGATAGGAGTAGTTGTAACCCTTCACGAACAGTCTCCGGATATCGCCCAAGGAGTGGATGAGAAAGGAGAAAAAGAGCAAGGGGCCGGCGACCAAGGGTTGATGTTCGGATACGCCACCAATGAAACGCCCGAGTTTATGCCTTTAACCATAGTTTTAGCCCATAAGCTGACTCAAAAGTTGGCTGAGGTCAGGAAGAACGGAACCCTTCCTTATTTAAGGCCGGACGGCAAGTCCCAGGTGACCATAGAATATGAGAACGGGAAAATGAAAAGGCTGGATACGGTGGTAATTGCCGCCCATCACGCAGAAGAAGTGAGCACGGAACAACTCCAAAACGACATTAAAGAGCACGTAATTAAGCCGGTTGTCGGGGACTTGGCTGACGAAAACACCAAATACTTTATCAACGCTACCGGACGTTTTGTAATAGGAGGCCCCCCTGCCGATGCAGGATTAACGGGAAGGAAAATTATCGTTGATACTTACGGAGGAGTGGGAGCCCACGGAGGGGGATGCTTTTCCGGGAAATGCATCACCAAAGTGGACAGGTCGGGAGCTTATATGGCCCGCTACGTGGCGAAGAACATAGTTGCCGCCGGCTTGGCCGACAAGTGCGAAATCCAGGTTGCTTACGCTATCGGAATAGCGGAACCCGTTTCCATATATATAGACACCAAAGGAACGGGAAAACTTCCTTCCGAAAAGATTACGGAAATCGTCAGAAAGGTTTTCGACTTTCGGCCCAAGCAGATAATAGAGCAGCTTAACTTGAAAAGGCCTATTTACCAGAAAACCGCTTGTTACGGGCACTTCGGCAGGGACGACAAAGACTTTACTTGGGAGAAAACCGACAAAGCGGAAGAATTAAAGAAATTTATCAACTAAAAGCGTAGCGTGATGACGCTTTCATTTCGTGCTCCCTACTCGCTCCTTCCTGTTTTGGTGTGCTCTGTAAGCGAAGTTCGGGTAGGCAGTGGGAGAACGCTGCAAAGCAGCGAGTGGCGTCACGAAGCGAAGAGAGCACACAAAACAAGGAAGGGCTCGCCATACCCTAACCCCTTCATTCAATCGCCATCACGCTACTCAATTTATGACTTTTAATTTTCTTCGTTACAAAAAAATATATTTTGCCTTTTCCGGACTTTTAATGGCAGGATGCCTGGCCGGAATTTTTGTCTTCGGATTGAATCCGGGAATTGATTTTACCGGAGGAAGCATAATGGAAATTTCTTATGAGGACGCCAGGCCGTCTGTTCAGGCGGTTAGAGACGCTCTTTCGGATTTCGGCGAAGTTCAAGTCCAGCCGACCGATGGAAACGGATTGATAATCAGAATGGGGGATGTAAGCGAGGATACTCATCAGGAGATCTTAAATATCCTCAGCGAAGGGTATCAGGCCGAAGAGCTGAGATTTGAGTCCATAGGCCCGGTAATAGGGCAGGAGCTCAAAAACAAAACCGTGCTACTTATCTTCCTGGCTCTAATTTCCATTGTATTGTATGTTGCTTTTGCTTTTAGGAAGGTTCAAAGGCCGGTTCGCTCCTGGCAGTACGGAATTGCTTCTTTAATAGCCCTTTTCCATGACGTCCTTATTCCCGTGGGAGTATTTTCAGCAATGGGATACTATATGGGAGTCCAGTTTACCATTCCAGTAGTTACCGCCCTCCTTACCGTTTTGGGCTATTCCATCAATAACACGGTAGTGGTTTTCGACAGAATTAGAGAAGCTCTTATCAGGAGAGAGGGGGTTACCTTTGAAGAGACGGTAAATAAGGCCTTAAACAGCAGCCTTACTAGATGCATTAACACCTCCTTAACTACCCTTTTGGTTCTTTTTGCAATTTATTTTTTCGGAGGGGAAACTCTTAAGTATTTTTCCTTGGCTTTGATTATTGGAATTGCGGCCGGAACCTATTCCTCTTTGTTTTTGGCCAGTCCTATTTTGGCAGCTTGGCTGAAATGGAGAAAGAAAATTATTTGACAATTTAAGCGATATGTGCTTAAATATCATTGTATACGACAATGAAACGCGACTACCAGACAATTTGTCACGATTATTTGCTTAAGAACCTGCCCGACCGGACCAGGGAAATTATAGTCCGGCGTTTTGGTTTGCGGGGAAAAAGGGAAACCTTGGAGGCTGTGGGCGCAGCTTACGAAATTACCAGAGAGAGGGTCCGCCAAATAGAGAACGACGGGCTGCAAAGGCTGAAGGAAATGGCTTTAAGCCCTGCTTGCCAGCGCGTTTTGAAGGAGTATGCCGATTATTTGAAAAACAACGCTTCCTTAAAAAGGGAAGATTTGCTGCTTTCCCAGCTTGGCGGAGATAATTTTAAAAATTACGTTTTCTTTTTGCTGAATATCGGTACGTCCTTTTTTAGGATGCCGGAAACAGATGAGTTTTATGCCTTTTGGACAACCGACAAAAATTCACTAAACAAGGCAAGAAAAGTTTTACAAGGTTTTGCTTCAAAACTCCAAAAAAACCAGCGTCCTTTGATTCTGCCCGCTTCCGTCCCCGCTTCTTATGCAGAAATTTCCAAAAATATCGTCCTGGGTCCCCAGGGACTTTATGGGTTGAAGGAATGGCCGGAAGTAAATCCCAAGGGCATTAAGGACAAAGCCTATATTGTTTTAAAGGAAGAAGAAAAGCCCCTCCACTTTACCGAGGTGGCCACTTTGATAAATTCTTCTACCGTTTTAAATTCCCGCAAGAAAGTCATTTCTCAAACGGTTCATAACGAGCTTATTAAAGATCCCCGCTTCGTATTGGTGGGCAGGGGCCTTTACGGCTTAAGAGACTGGGGATATGAGCCGGGCGTCGTCAGAGACGTTATTTATAGGGAAATCAAGGGTTCGAGAAAGCCGTTGCCTCCCGATGAAATAGTGAAAAGGGTTTTAAGCCAAAGGAAAGTCAAACCCAATACCGTGCTTTTAAATCTTCAAAACAAGAAGTATTTTGCCAAAACCCCCGAAGGAAGGTACACTATAAGAAAGGCATAAAAGGATGTTGCCTTAACAATGGAACAAGCAATACAAATAATAGAACCAACACTCTATATCGTTTGGGACGTCTTAAAGAATTGGTGGTGGCTTCCGCTACCGTTTATTCTTTGGCGTCCTTTTCGTTTTTTATGGCTCTGGTGGAGGATGGAAGACTGGATGTTCAAGCAGAAAAAAGTGTTGCTGGAGATAAAAATGCCAAAAGAAGTGTTAAAGCCCATTCGTTCAATGGAGCAGGTTTTTTCCTCTTTATGGGCACAAAATTACGACCCTCCCGACTGGTGGGAAAAATGGTGGGAAGGAAAGCAAAACGATTCAATGCAGTTGGAAATGGTCAGTTTACAGGGGCAGCCCCATCTTTTCATCCGTTGCTCGGACGGCCGGAGAAACGCCATTGAATCTTCAATTTATTCTCAATATCCCGATGCGGAAATAGATCTTGTTGACGATTATACCAAGTATGTTCCTCAGGATGCGCCCAATAAAGACTGGGAGCTTTGGGGGGCCGATTTCGAAATGCTCAAGCCCGACGTTTATCCCCTAAAGACATACACCAAATTTTTCGAAGAAAAAGAAGCAGCCAAAGAGGAAAAAAGAGTGGACCCGATGGCTACCCTTTTAGAGGGAATGGGCAAGATAGGGCTAGGGGAGCAGATTTGGATACAAATTTCAGTTGAGCCCGTTATCAGCAGCCCCAAGGAAGCCGCAGGAGATTTTATCAAAAGGGGCAGGGAGATTGCCGACAAGCTTGCTAAAAGGCCGGAAAAAGGAAAGCAAAAGCATATTTTAGGGGAAGCGGTCGAAGAGCTGGCGTACGGCCGGATGCCCGGAGAAGGAGAAAAGAAAGAAGAGCCGATTATTCCTCCGGAAATGAAATTGACTCCCGGCGAGAGGGAAATAGTTGAAGGAGTAGAATCGAAAATTGGCAAACGCTGTTTCCATTCATATATCAGATTTATTTACATAGCCAGAAGAGAATCTTACTTCGGAGGCGTGAAAGGCATTCCTTTCGGATTTTTCGGCCAGTTTTCCACTGAAAACCTGAACGCCCTTAAGCCCTGGCCCAGGACGATGACTAAAATTAAAAGGTATCCCGTTTTAGACTTGCTGAGAGCCAGGAGAACTTTCAGGAAGAAAAGAAGGCTGTTTTTCAGGTATATAAAAAGATTCCCGCCTCTTTTTCCAAAGCCCACGCCGGTTGTTCCGGGAAGCGGCAAAGGCGCTTTCATTTTAAACACCGAAGAATTGGCGACAATTTTTCACTTCCCGGGAAGAGTGGTGGCTTCGGCTCCATTTGTTTCCAGGGTTGAGTCCAAGAGGGGAGAAGCTCCTCCGGGACTGCCAGTCGAATAACTTACCCTTATGTCTGAGGATATAAATTTTTTTGCTGAGACAACTTATAGGAATATCCGCCGGAAATTCGGCATAAAGACGGACGACCGCCGCCGGCATGTTTATGTTGTCGGAAAAACCGGAATGGGGAAAACAGTCATGTTGAAAAATATGGCTATTCAGGATATCCAGGACGGAAAAGGAATCGGCTTTGTGGACCCGCATGGAGAGGCCTCGGAAGAGCTCCTCGACTATGTTCCCGCCAGCAGAATCAATGACGTTATATATATCAATCCCGGCGACATAGATTACCCCATCGCTTTTAACATTATGGAAGAAGTGGACTTGGCCCATAGGCACTTGGTGGCCGGCGGCCTTATGGGCGTATTTAAGAAGATTTGGCCCGATGTCTGGTCGGCCAGAATGGAATACATTTTAAACAATTGCATTCTGGCTTTATTGGAATATCCCGGCGCAACTCTTTTGGGAGTAAACAGGATGCTGGCTGACGCCGAATACAGAAGAAAGGTGGTAGATAAAGTCACCGATCCCGTTGTTAGGGCCTTCTGGGTGCAGGAATATTCCAGGTATACCCAAAGGTACGAGGTGGAAGCCACCGCCGCCATTCAAAATAAAATTGGCCAGTTTATTTCCGCTCCCCTTATCAGGAATATCATCGGCCAGGTTAAGTCGTCTTTTGATATGAGGAAAGTAATGGACGAAGGAAAGATATTGATAATGAATCTATCCAAAGGGAAAGTTGGAGAAGACAACTCCAGGCTTTTGGGGGCTCTAATGATTACCAAGCTCCAGCTGGCAGCCATGTCCAGGGTGGACATTCCCGAAGTCAAGAGAAGGGATTTCTTTCTTTACATAGACGAGTTTCAGAATTTTGCCACGGAATCTTTTACTAATATTCTTTCCGAGGCCAGAAAATACAGGCTGGCTTTGATTTTGGGCCACCAATATATCACCCAGATGGATGAAACCGTAAGAGACGCGGTATTCGGCAATGTGGGGACTATAATATCTTTTAGAGTCGGCGCTGACGATGCCGAATATCTGGAGAAAGAATTCACTCCGGAATTCCTGGCCAGTGACCTGGTTAATTTAGGGAAATACAACATATATCTGAAACTGATGATAGACGGACTGGCCGGCAGGCCGTTTTCAGCTACTACCTTGCCACCCATCCCCGCGCCAGAGAAATCCAACAGAGAAAGCATCATTAAAGTTTCTAGGGAAAGGTACAGCACTCCCAGGGCAGAAGTAGAAGAGAAGATATCAAAATGGACCGGAGCTATGGAGCAGGCCGGACTCGCTCCCGTTTCCGGAATGCCCGTTCTTTACGACGCTAAATGTTCTTTATGCGGCAAAGACACCAAAGTAACCTTTAAGCCAGATGGAGTAAGGCCGGTGTATTGCAAGTCTTGCCGGAAAAAAATGGAAAAGCCTGCTTCGCAGACGGGCGGGCAGAAAGAAGAAGGCAATCAAGAAGATGGTAAAAAACCGGAGAAAAACGGAATGGTTTCCCTAAAAGAGGCGATGGAGCAAAAGCCCGTATATTTTTCTCCTCCCAGGAAGGATAAAGAAGAAAGGCAAAAACCCAAAAGGAAAGAGGTGGATTTGGGAGAACTCAGAAAAGTCATTGGGGAATCCCTTAACGGAGAGAAAAAAGAAGACAAAAAAGGAGGAGTAATTAATCCCGGAGAAACCGTGGAGTTTTAATGAGACTTCTAGGAGATTTTGACTTCAGAAATAAAAGGATTTTAGTGAGATGCGACTTCAACGTTCCCCTCTCAAAAGAAGGGGAAATTTTGGATGACTTCAGGATTAAACAGGCCTTGCCGACAATTTTCTATTTAATGGAAAACAAAGCTAAAATAGTGCTTATGAGCCATCTGGGTAGGCCTGAAGGGAAGGCGGTTGAAGGATTAAAAATGGACCCGGTTCAGATTAGGCTGATGGAATACCTGGACGTTTCCGTTACGAAAGCTCCCGACTGCATTGGAGAGGAAATAGAAAAATGGACCAAGAAAATGATTCCCGGAGAGATTTTGATACTGGAAAATTTAAGATTTCACAAAGGAGAAGAGGATGGCGATAAAGCCTTTGCCGCGGAGCTGGCTAAAATGGGCGATATTTACATAAACAACGCCTTCGGCGCTTCCCACCGGGCCCACGCTTCAATTTCAGGGGTGCCGGAGTTTCTGCCTTCGGGAGCGGGATTGCTGCTGCAAAAAGAAGTTGAAGAGTTGTCGGCTTTGATGAAGAATCCTCAAAAGCCCTTAGTGGCCGTAATTGGCGGAGCCAAAGCCGATACTAAAATGAAAGTCGTAAACAGAATTTCAGCGGTTGCCGACCAAGTATTAATAAGCGGACTGCTCGATAAAGCGATTGCCAAAGAAAACATTAATCTTGATTATCCAGAGAAAGTAGTTAAGCCCGTGGATGAAGCCAGGGATGGAAAAGATATAGGCCCTGAAACCATTCGAATATTTAAAGAGAAGATATTGGGCGCTAAAACCGTTTTTTGGAACGGGCCTTTCGGGAAAATAGAAGAGGAAGAATTTTTCCGGGGGACCGAAGAGATTGCCAAAGCGATAATTAAGAGCGGAGCTCATTCCGTGATAGGAGGGGGGGAAACCGTTGAATTTGTTAACAGGATTGGCCTTTTGCAGAAGTTCAGCCATGTTTCAACCGGCGGAGGGGCGATGCTTGAATTTTTAAGCGGCAAAGAGCTTCCCGGCATTAAGGCGTTGAAGTAAAAATGGCGGAGGAAATAAAAAACATAAAAAAAGCGGCCAAAAGAATAAAGAAGGCCGTGAAAAATGGAGAAGATATAATACTTTACGGAGACGCCGACTTGGACGGCGTTTCTTCGGTTATAATAATGAAAGAGTCCATAAGGAATTTGGGCGGAAAAGTTTCTGCCGTATATTTTCCCGACCG
>CAYXYS010000005.1:0-20449 GCA_964469735.1 uncultured Candidatus Saccharibacteria bacterium | reverse complement strand
TTTTAATTTTAGGATCAATTTTTCTTTGGAGAGCCTCCGTCCATTACTGCCATAAATTCCTGAAGTGAGAGGTTATTATTGGCGTGAGCTCCTCCGTTAATAATGTTAAAAGTGGGTACCGATAAAAACGGCTTCTGCTCTGATATCGAAGAAATATATTGCCAAAGAGAAACGTTTAATCCCGCCGCCCCTGCTCTGGCTGCAGCCAATGAAACTCCCAATATGGCATTGGCTCCAAGCTTGGACTTATCCTTGGTCCCGTCCATCTCAATCATCAGCCGGTCCAGCTTTCCCTGATTGGAAACATCCTTACCCTTCAGCTCTGGAGCTATTATCTTGTTAACGTTTTCAACGGCCTTGTCGGCATCCAGGACAACAGCCTCCTTTTTTCCTGTGGAAGCTCCCGAAGGAACACCGGCAGAAAACTTTCCGGCGGCAGTCTCCACCTCAACCCTTAAAGTCGGATTCCCCCTGGAATCCGATATCTTTTCAGCTAGAATTGATTTTATTTCACTGGACATTAAGATTTATTTTCTAGGTAGTCGGCTGCCGAAAGAAGAGCTGTGGTCCCCTGGCCGCAGGCTATTATTATTTGCTTGTATTTAACGTCGGTCGCGTCTCCCGCTGCAAAAATCCCGGAGGTGCGGGTCTGGCAGGTTCTATGGTCTATTTTTATCTCATCTTTTTCATTGAAATCGACCAGGTCTTTGACGAATCCCGTAGCGGGAATATTGCCTATTTCCACGAATATTCCCTGGACAGGAAGAGTTTTTTCTTCTCCGGTTTTTTTGTCTTCGTAAATAAGAGACTCGACAAATTGCCCGCCTTTTATCTTTTTAACGACTGCGGAAGTAATCACTTCTATCTTCGAATTTTCCTCGGCTTTCTTTTGATTGGCCTCGTCGGCTTTTACTTCACCCGAAGCTTCCAGTATATATATCTTGTTTGCGTATTTGCGCAGGGAAAGGGCGGATTCAAAACCCGAATTGCCCCCTCCTATAACGGCCACATCTTTGCCGGCGAATAACGGAGCGTCGCAAGTGGTGCAGTAAGAAACCCCTTTTCCTATGAACTCCTTCTCGCCTTCAACTTCAAGCGGCCTGGGATCGGCTCCCGTGGCCACGATAACAGCTGAAGCGGAAAGCTCGCCGCTGTTTTCGGTTTTTACCAAAAAGCCGCTGCCGTCTTTTTTCACTTTTCCCACTTTGTCGTTAATAATTTCCATGCCGCTTCCCTTCAACTGCTCCACCATATTCTGAACTAAATCGGCTCCGGAAATCGATTTAAATCCCGGATAGTTTTCAATAGCAACCGACTTCCTGACCATCTGCCCGCCGAAAGACTTGGTGACCAAAACGGCTTTTATTTTTCTCCTGGCTCCGTAAATGCCGGCAGTGATTCCCGCCGGTCCTCCTCCAATGATTATAAGTTCATAATTTTTTTCCATATTACTCAGGTAAAATGCAAAACGTGTTGTTAAAGCGGTTAATGTAATTGAAAAGCCCAATTATGGAAACTATTTCCACAATCTGCTTCTCGGTAAAATTGTCCTTGAGCTTGGTAAACAGCTTTTGATTGCAGACTTGCGCCTCCTTGGTTACCTCCTTCACCAACTCCAGAAGATATTTTTCTTTTTCGGGAGCCTCCTTATCCATCTTTTCAATTTCTTCTTCCGTAGCTCCCAAGGTCTTCATCATTTTGCTTGTAACATCCACGCAAAAAGGACATCTGAGCGTATCGGAAACGGTATATGCTATTTTCCATTTAAGCAAGCCTTCTATCTCCCCCTTGCCCATTACCGTTTTAAAAAGCTCAAAAAACTCTTTCAGTATTTCCGGCCTATGCGCCATCACTTTAACCCACTCGGGAATTTTTTTGCCTTCCTCTTCAAATTTCTCGTAAACCTCTTTGGCCGCTTGGCCGGCCTGATCTTTTTCCAAAGATGAAATAATAGCCATATATTTTAAAATTTTAATTATTTAATAACTTTTTTGATTTTATCATCCAGCTAGTCAGATCATCTGTTAATCTCCTTGAAATATTTTTTTAAACCTTCTCCATAACTGGGATGCTTGAGAGCGAAATACATAGTCGACTGCAGCCACCTATAAATGTCGCCGCATTCCATCCACTGCCCCTCAATTTCGTGGCCATAAACCATTTTTCCGTCCTTTATCATTGATTCAAAGGCTTCGGCCAAAATAATCTCTCCCTTTTTATTGGGAGCTTGTTTTTTTAGATAATCAAAAACATCTGGAGTGATTATGTATCTTCCCAAAACGGCCAAATCGGATGGAGCTTCTTGGGGAGAAGGTTTTTCTACCACCCCTTTAATTTTGTAAACCCGAGAGGCAATTTTTTCTACGTCAGCGACGCCGTAATGGGAAATTTTTTCTTTGGGCAGTTTTTTCAAGGACATCATGGGCTTTTTGCTTGTCTTGAAAATCTGAATTAATTGGGAGAGGCAGGGAACTTTTGAGTCGACAATATCGTCTGTAAAAAATATCCCGCAAGGGTCCTGAATGAGTTTTCTGGCCTGTAAAATAGCGTGGCCGTCTCCGAGGGGTTCTTTTTGCACCACAAAAGAAAAAGAGATATTCTTTGATATTTCTTCCAAGTGCTGGATTCTCTCCAGAAGGCTGTCTTTCTTCCTTTCCTTAAGGAGCTTTTCCAGCTTAGGAGACTTTTTAAAATAATCGACAACCTCTCTTTTCTTGCCCGGAGAAATAACGAAAACCACCTCCTTAACGCCCGAATGCATGGCCTCCTCCAATAAATACTGGACCATGGGCTTGTCCACTAAAGGCAAAAGCTCCTTGGGAACGGCCTTGGATATGGGCAGAAACCTGGTTCCCGCTCCGGCAATCAAAATAATAGCTTTGTTTATCATCTTCTTTATTTTACCCCGTTAGAAGTGCGGCAGCAAGTGGCTATATGTCTGTTTTTATATGCCCAAATACCAACAAAAGATTTATTATATTACATAGAAAAAATTAATATAATTTTTTCTGTCCCAGGACTTATAACGGGGCTTATCAAAGTCGGAGGAAAATAAAAGCCCCGCGGTATGCGGGGCAACCGAATAAATCTATTCGTTTTCTCTTCTTCTCAGGAAAGCGGGGATATCCCATCGTTTTTCCTGATTGATTATTTCTTCTTCTGTTTTTTCGGCTTCTTTTTTTAAATCAAGAGCGTTTTTTCTGGTCAAAATCTTATTCTCCTCCTTCTGAGCAAATTCTTTATTTTCCGCTTTTTTCGGTTCGGGTTTCTTTTTGGGAACGGCCTTCTCCTGGGTTTTGGAAACAGGCTTGGATTTCTTTTTGGGCTTGGATTTATTCGGAGATGCTTTCTTTTTTGGTTTTGAGATTTGCGTGGGCTTCTTTTTGGGAACGGCCTTCTTTTTGACTGGCTTCTTTTTCAGTTCGGGCTCTGGTTCGGGAGCAAGCATCGGTTCTGGTTCGGGCTGGGCCTTCTTTGCGATTTTTTTCTTGGCAGGCTCTTTGCCGACTCCGACTGCCAGCAGAGTAACTCTCAGTTTGTTTTTGTAAGAATTGTCCTGAGAAACTCCGAATATTATCTTGGCCCTCTTATTGTAATCGGAAATCGTCTTGCTAATATGCTCCACTTCCCGCATTTCCAAGGCCTGGGGGGCGGTAATATTAAAGATTATCTTCTCTGCTCCCTGGATAGTATATTCGTTCAATGGGCTTTTCAGCAGGTCCTTAACCGCTTCCTCGGCCCGGCTTGGACCGTCGGCAACAGCAGTATTTAAATATGCCAGTTTTCCTTTGCCTTCCAGGATGGTTTTCAGGTCGGCAAAATCAATGTTTATCAACCCGGGAATATAAATCATTTCAATCAAGCCTCGAAGATTTTCCGAAAGCCTTCCGTTAATTGAAGAAAAAGCGGCTTTTAACGGAGTGTTTTTGTCTATTATCTTAAAGATATTTTCGTTTGGTATTATGGAAACTACGTTAAGATTCGGGGTAATTCTTTCTAGGGCCGACTTGGCTATTTGAGCTCTTTTTCCCCCTTCAAATTTAAAAGGCATGGTAAAAATCCCTATAGTCATCACTCCCATCTCCCTGGCAATCTTGGCGAATTCGGGAGCTGCTCCCGATCCCGTTCCTCCTCCCAAGGAAGAAACAATAACGGCCAGGTCTATTCCTTGGAAAAGTTTGGCGATTTTATCGCTCTCTTCTTTGGCGGCCTTCTGCCCAAGCCTGGGATCCATTCCACAGCCCAGACCTCCGGTAACGCTGTTGCCGAACGAGAACTTTCTCGCCTGCCTGGCGGCTTCCTTCAGGGCCTGGGTATCGGTATTGGCCACCACAAAATCAATCCTGCTTATCTGGGGAGCGATTTCAGAAACTATGGAGCTTCCTCCCCCACCGATTCCTATAATCCTCATTCTGGTTCGATGGACTTGATCTTGGGAAGAAAAAGCCGGTTTTTTCTTGGGCCTAGAAGAGGGTTTTTTCTTTTTGGAAGCCCTGCTATTTTTAGGTTTTTTCGGAGATAATTTCTTTCTGTGCTTAACGGCTTTTTTCGGCTTTTTTTTCAAAGCCGGCTTCTTTTTGGAGAATTTCTTTGAGGGCCTTTTTGTTTTTGCTTTTTTGGCTTTCTTTTTGGCCATACCTGGTAGTAGAAATTCGATAGTTGCTTAACCCGATTAAATTAGCTGTCGTTTTTAATTAATTATAAGCCTGTTTAAAATTATATTACCCTGTAGCTATTTTCACAACCTCAAGGGTTGTCGAATTTTCACTACCGGGTACAATCTCAGTCTTCTTTGATTATATTAACATGAGAAGCTAAAAGTCAACAGCTTTTTGAAATAATAACTGGGTCTTTTAAAAGACCCAGTTATTTTTAAAATCAGACGGGCGATATGTTGAAGCTCAAGCAGCGCGGGCAGCGTGGCGGAAAACCCCACCTGAAATTGTCCTCGCCGGCCTGGTGCTGGCAGCTAAAGCATTTCATTTGCGCCTGCATCTTTGGTTTTTTCTGGATGGATGTTTTTCTTTTAACCAGGGAAGGCCGCATAAATCCCCCCCTTACTTGTTATTCCTCGCCTTTAGGCAGTTTCCAATTTTTCTCTCTCATTACTTCAAGCACTTGCTCCCTGAAAGGACAAGCCAGGCATATTTTTGCGGGAACCCTTATATTCTTGCAGCATATCCTTCTAACGTGGTCGACGAATTTTTCCTTATCGACCTTCATTGCAATGGTGCCCAAAATTCACCTCCTGTATAACTTGATACTGTCTTTCTTTAAGAATATGTCGGCTGCTTTACGCAGCCTGATTGAACCAGCATTTTTCCGGCTTCTTTAATGAAACGATTATCAGGATTGATGTAAACTATTCTCCTGCCGGCTGGCAAATAAGGCAAAACTCCGAATAAATCATCAGAATCCATATTTTATCCCCCCTTTTGAAGGTTCTAACTACACGCTAGCTTTTAATTTAAAAAAGTCAAGCAAACAAAAACTGCCGGATTATCCGGCAGTCCGATTACTTGTTTTTCTTTTCGAACAAGCGCTTGAAAATACTGACAAAGTCTATCCTGTCAAATATGACTTCTCCGATTGTGGTGATCTGCCTTTTCCCGTTTGTTATTGCAACTTATTGTTCCGTAGTTTTTCCGTCAAAATGATCTCCCTCGTCGGCCATAGCATCCTGCTTGGTGGCGTGGACGACTCCGTCTTTGTGCTCGGGCGGAGAATATATGGTGTAAAGCTTCATATCTTCCTCGGAGCCGTTGATTATATTGTGCCTGCAGCCGGCCGGAATAACCACAGCTGTTCCGTCTTCTATGTCGTGCTCTGCTCCGTCCAAAACGGCCTTTCCCTTGCCCTCCTCGACTCTTATAAACTGGTCCAACTCGTGCACCTCCTCGCCTATTTCTTCTTCGGGCTTAAGGCTCATTAAAACTAGCTGGCTGTTTTTGCCGGTATAAAGCACTTTTCGGAAATTGCCATTTTCCTCCGTCGCTTTCTCTATGTTTGTTACGTATCCTTTCACCCCGTTAGAGGTCGTCATTATACAGTTATTATGCTGATTTCTGACAGACCTTGGTTAATAATTATTCCCCAGTTATCGCTTCGCAGAAAAATTAACTTAATTTTTTCTGTCTTAGACTTCTAACAGGGTTCATATGTTTTTTATTTTAATTGTTATTACTTTATTATACCAAAAATCTGCATTTCTGTCATTGAAAAGAAATCATAGCTGTCCTGCCCTCTGTAATGTCGCCCTCAACCAAATCATGGATTGCCTTTTCTATAATTTCGTAAGAGTAAAGGACATCCGCTCCATGGGCTGTCCCGGGATCGTGGCTAATAAATCCCTTTTGGTTGTAGCCCTTAATGAGAATCATATGGTAAACCGGCCCCGGAGGCTTAAAGTTGGGGTTTTCCAAAACCCGCCCGGCCGTGGGAACAATAACCGGATGGCCCTTAACCAGCTCTCTTTTAATGTCATCGTGGGAAATATCATAAGCGACTTTAAGGTTGTAACCGAAATAATCCTCAATGAATTTGGCAGTTTGGAATGTTGAAGTGTTTTCGTGGTATCCGTAATTTTCATCCTCAAAAGCGACTATATCCCTGAGCTCGGCTTTAACCGCATCAATGGATATAGGACGCCTTTCCTCAAAGAAATAATAAACCATTAAGCCGGCTGCTTCTTCGCAGGTATGAGGAAAAGGATAGCTCCAATCTCCGCCCGGCGCTTGGGCTATGAAAGGAACTTCCAGATTGACGCTTTCAGGTAAAATAATTTCCTCATCCGGCTCATCCGTGCTTACCAGTTCTTCGCTTTTGTTGTTTTCTTCTTCAATAATTTCCGGGGAATATAAAAACACGTTCCTGTAAATAAAAATTCCCTCAAAATAAAGGGCGGCCAGGCCGAAAATCATAACAACGGTCATCAATATATACCTCATTTTTTTGATTATATCCCAAAATAAAAGAGCGGTACAACCTTTAACGTTTGAAACTTCTTTTTTAAGGTTCGATGAGCAATTATATTTCTTTTTAGTTAAAAATCAACCAAACAAAAAAAACGCCCGAATCAAGGACGTTTCTTAAAGCTCTTTTGCGGGCTTATTTCTCTGATCAACAATAATCTTTTTCACATTTGGCGGTTCGCTCGCCAACTCAAAACCCATAACTATAATTTCATCTCCCCTTTTTATCAGGTGGCCGGCGGCTCCATATATAATCACCTTGCCGGAATTTTCTTCCTCTTCCATCACGTATGTTTCCAGCCTGGCTCCGTTGGTATTGTCTACCACCAAAACCTTTTCCCCAGGCATCAATCCGGCTTTCTGTGCCAAAGCCCTGTCTATGCCAATACTCCCTTCATAATTTATATTCACCTCGGTCACTCTGGCTTTATGTATTTTAGATCTCAAAAACGACCTCATTGGTAAATATTACCAAAAAATCCGGCTATTTTCCAGCAATAGAAAAGCACAACAATGCTGCCAAGCCCGTTTGACAAAATTATCTTTTAGAGAAAAACTAATATAGTATCTTTAAAATTCGTTCGGAGGTGTAATATGCGAAGAATAAAGCTGTCTGAAAGGGATATTGAATTCGTGGTTGAAGCTGCCACTCCCGCTTCCCGCAGTAAAACAGACCTTAAGAAATTAGTTTTGGAAGATGAATCTTTCAGAAAAAGCTTAACTGAAGACGAAAAGGTTTTCGATAGGCTGATGAACCAAAAGGGAATACTCAAAGAAATATCCCCTGCCTTGTTTTTCGAAGTACTGCTGAGGCGAGCTTTCAAGGAAATACAGAAAGCCACCTACACGCTGGAGAGAACCGCGGCCCAAAAAATACCGGTTTTCGACGCTCTCGATGCCATGGAATTGATGAAAAATGAAGACTTTCTTTACTATCTTGTCGATCTCTTGGATTCCTTTGTGGTGGAAGAAAGAAATACGCCAAAAGACAGTAACCTTGATTCCCTTATTAGAATGGGAGTTGATGCTGAAGACCCTGAGCGCTTTCTAATCCATAAGCGCATCGGCGACGTCTGCTTGCTTATCCTGGGAATATTTCCCGAATACCTCACCCAGGATTATTACTACCTCTTTTTTAATAAAAAGCCGCCGATTCTCGGCGAAGAAAGAAGGGGCGTAGCCGATTACGAATTCCTCGGCCAGGAATTCTACTACCTGGCTGCTAAGGAAAGCCGGGGAAGGTTCCTTCACCTGAGAGACATACTTCAGTTGCTCTCGGAAAACTTCTATCTGGCCAAAAAACCCTTGAATTTCATTTCAGAAAAATACTTGAAGATCTCCGCCTCTTAAACAAAAAGCTCCCCAATGGGGAGCTTTTCATTAAGACTTGAATATAAGCCATTGGGAATCGTCTATTTTCACCATATGGTACTCTCCTTTAAGCTTCTTACCTTTGAGTTTAAAAGAAAGCTTGTCTTTTTTCTTTTCCTTCAGCTCGTAGGTTCCGCGGTCGAATATTTCCACTACCCCTGCTCCATATTGGCCTTTAGGTATTTTACCCTCAAAATTAATGTAATCTACCGGATGATCTTCCACGGCTACAGCCAGTCGTTTTATTCCCTTTTTCTTGGGAACTCCCTTGGGCACAGCCCATGACTTAAGCACTCCATCCATTTCTAACCTTAAATCAAAATGATGATGGGAAGCCCAGTGCTCCTGAACCACGAATCTACTCTGGCTTTCTTTTGCAAAATTTCCTTTGGGTTCGGAGGTTTTGCTAAATTTTCTTTTTTTGCGATATTCTCTCAGCGCCATTATTTAATTTTAACACTTTTTGTTAATCAGCGTATCGACCGACCAAAATACCGCTAATAACCGAAAAAACTATCATATAAAAAGTAAGGGTAATAGTAAAAGGAAGGCCGAAATAATAAACCATCAAAGGAAGCAAGGGAAGTTTAACGGCCCGATTATAAATAAAAGCGGCAATAAGGGATTTTTTCATTCCTTCTGCCTGCATATCGGCCAATAAGGGGTACCACATATAAATGGGGCCTGAGGAAATTATCCCTCCGCCAATAGCTATCAGCCAGCCTTTTAAGCCCGTCCCTTCGCCTAAATACTTAATCATTTTCTTGGGACCGATAAACATTTTCATAAGAAACATTAAGAAAAATACCGTCAGGAAAACAGGAAGGATTTTCAATAATAATTCAAGGAAAAATAATACGGAATCTTTAATAAGAGCAAAGTTGAAAAAAGCCAAAATCAAATAAAGAGAGAGAACGGCCGCCAGAAAAATCCACTTGCCTTCTATTTTTTTAAAAACTAAGCCCATAAAGATAGAGTAGCGAAAGTTAATACCGATATAATCAAAGCTGTTAAAAAGCTGAAAACATTCCTGGTAATTGCAAATCTCTTGCCGAGAATCATCGATTCAGCAGGTAGCTGAATTATACCGACGCTTACCCAGGTGAGAATAAAAGCCGTAACTGCCAGCAAACTAACCCCTTGAGATAAAAACTCTCCGCCGATTATATAGCTGTTCATGGCGTTACCCGCCGATAAACTCCCCAATACAGCTCCCACAAGGGGGTCAATAAGCTTGTTTCCGGTAAATATTTTTGAATAGAATCCGGGAGAAACTGCTTTCATGGAAAGACTCACTAACAAAAGCATGCCCATTAATATAGGCAATATTTGCTTAAGACTACTGAAAGTTTTGAAAAGTGCCTGGCTGGCTTTCAAAATATTACAAATTAATTATTCTGATAGCGTTACCTTCAGTAAGGGCCTGGCTGACTTTTTTATGGGCCGAAGACAAAATGCGCTGGAAAGTGCTTTGGGAGGTATTCATTAATTTGGCGCACTCTACTTGGTCCAAGCCCCTGACATCCTTCAATCTTAAAGCCTCTGCTTCTTCGACAGTTAACTCCTCTACCTCTAAATTCCTCAAGGGAACTCCTCGAGGCTTAAAATAGGTGGCGGAAGGCATAAAACCTATCCGCCGCCTAAGTCTCGGCCTGGCCATATTACTTTTGGTTTTTTAGCTTAGCTAGCTCTTCTTTGATCTCTTTCAGTTCGGCTTCGAGATTCTTGGCTTCTTCTTCCAGCATCGTCTTTTCCTCGGTCGGATTGGCTCTGCTGGGTTGGCCCCAGAATCCTCCAAACCAGCCTCGACCTCTTCCTCTGCGCCAGCCCATTCCGGCTCCGCAGGGGCCTCTTCCCCATCCGGCGCCGGGACCGCCGCCCCACATTGGACCTTGTCCGTTAAAGTTTGGCATAACTTTGTTTTATCTTAATTATTATCTCTATTTTGATTATATACCCATAATTAATATCTTGTCAATAGTTAAATAAAAGGGCGCGGTATTGGCGCCCTTTTTTTAATTATAGCCCCTTGGAGACCCTTTTGCCTCTGCCGCCATAGCGATGAGGGCCGGGGCTGTGAATATTGGTGCTCCCGCATTTGGGGCACTTTTGGGGCCTGAGCACTCCGTGAGGAACATCCCACTCATGCTTACAATCGTAGCAAGTAAAATGCCTCATGGCTTCACCTCCTTTGTTTTATTATAAACCCATTTTAACGAATTTCCACAAGTTCCACCTCAAAAATCAAAGTGGCGTTTCCGGGAATAACTCCCGGATATCCCGCTTCTCCGTAAGCCAAACCCGGACCGATGGTCAGCCGCCTTTTTTCTCCCTCCTTCATTCCCAATAATCCGTATTCCCATCCGGGTATGACACTCCCCTCTCCGAGGATTAAAGAATAAGGAGAGCCGCCCAAACTGGAATCAAACTGAGTCCCGTCCTCGGCCAAAGTGCCGACGTAATGGACAAAAACCGTATCGCCGACAGTGGCTCGTTCTCCTTCTCCCTCTTCAAGTGTTTCTATCTTCAGCTCTCTTTTGCTGCAATAGCCCCGGTAAAAATCCCATTGCCAGCATTTGGAACCGTCGTCAAAAACGCAGTAGCTCCTTATTCCATCCTTAAACATCACTCCTTCGTTTACCCCGCCTTGCTCCTCGCAAAAAACCGCAGCTGGATTGGCAATTTGAGTATAATTTTCTCCCTCCGACCGCTCTTCAGCTTGGTAAAAACCGAAATAATATACCAGAGCAGCAACAACGACGATTAAAACTATTATTAAAAGTTTTTTCATATTTTTATTTCAAATATTTTATTTCTTTCCCGGAACCCCTTTATCATCCTTATATCGGACTCGGGAATTTGAAAATAAGAAGACAGGGCTTCCAGAATTTCCTTGTTGGCCAATCCCCTTACGGGCTCCGCTTTGACCTTCACTTCGTAGCTGTTTTCAGATTTTTTAACCACTTCCTGCTCCTTTGAGCAAGGAAAAGCCCTAACCTTAATCAGCATCGTCTTCCGGGTTTATCTCCCTTTTAATCTCCTCAAATTCGTTTTCAATATCCTTAAGCCTCTTTTTGCTGGCTTTAATCAGCAAAACAGCTTCCTTGACTTTCTTCAGCCCCTCCTCAACATCAATTTCCTCCTGGCTTTCAAACCAGTCGGTTATCTTGGACAAGCTGGCCAGATCCTCTTTTAATGTTTTTGGTTTTTTTTCTTCTGCCATGTTATTTATCCGGATTAATTTTTTTGACTTCCGAATTAATTTTACCATCGGAAACCCGCAATTCAAAATCATCCCCCACCGAAACATCTCTTGCTTTCCTTATAACCTTCCCTCCTACCGAAGCTATGGCATATCCCAAGCTAAGCTGCCTTTCGGGATTATTCAAACTGACAGCTTTCTCCGCATAAGAAATCTTTTGGGACAAATTGGAAATCATAAGCTTCATCCCGGAAACGATTCTGCTTAGGGAATCCTTCAGCTTAAAATCAATTCCCTTTAAGGCGTTCTTAAAGTTCTGCAGGGAAACCATAAACTTGTTTTCTATTTCTTTATACCCGTCAAAAATTTCCTGGTAAAATCCCAGTATGGCCCTTTCCTGCTTTTCCAAAAAGAGCAGGGTTTCCTCCCAGGGTCGGTTCAGGATATTAGCTGCCGCCGTGGGCGTGGAAACGGAAGCATCGGCAACAAAAGTAATCAAAGGCTCATCCTGATGATGACCCACGCCGGCTATCACTGGCACTTTGAATGCAGCCACTTCTCTAACCAGAGTTTCGTTATTGAAAGCCATTAAAGACTCCAAAGAGCCCCCTCCCCGAATAATCACCAAAACGCTTATGTCTTTGCCTTTAAATGTTCTCAGGGCTCCCAGTAGGTCCTCAACCGCCTCTTGGCCTTCGACCCTTGAATCTATCATTTGTATTTTGAATCCGAATTTCCCAAGGTTGTTCAAAAAGTCCGCCAGAACTGCTCCGTGCCTTGAAGTAATAACTCCTATCTTCCTGCAGTATTTGGGAATCGGCCTTTTTCTCTCTTCAGCAAAAAGCCCTTCGGCAGCAAGCTTCTTTTTCAGCTCTTCGTACTGCTTTTTTAGTTCCCCTTCTCCTGAAAGCTCGATTGTCTCGGCTATAAAGGAAAGCTTTCCTCTGGGAGCGTAAACCTCGGGATATCCTTGGGCTATGATTTTCATCCCCGTTTCCAGCCTTATTCCAAAAAGATTGTACTTTGACCTCCAAATTATGCAATCAAGCACTGCTCCGTTATTTTCATCTTTAAGCGTAAAATACACATGGCCGGAAGAAGCCACTTGGATTTGGGTAACCTCGCCCGTTATCTTGGCCCTGGACCTTTTCAGTCCGATATTCAAAAGCTGGATGAATTCCGATACTGAGAATATTTTTTGTTCGGGTATTTCCATTATCTTATCTTATCATTCTTTTGAAAATTCGCAGATGTCCCTGAAATCGCAGAAAGAACACTGCCAACCCGGCTTTGCTTTAAAATCGCTGGTCTTTATGGTCTCTATGGTTTCTTTTATTTTCTCCCTGATCTTTTGCTCGTCCTGCTCGGTTCCCAGAAAAGAAACTTTTTTGTTGTCGTCCAGATAATAATAAACCAGCTCTTTGGGCTGAAGGCCGAAAACCTCCTCGGCCGCCATTTGGTAAATCAAAAGCTGCTCTTTATCCTCGGCCGCTACTTTTTCTTTGGCTTTGCCTGTTTTGTAGTCTATAAGGCTCACTCCTCCGGGAGATTCGTCGATGCGGTCTATTTTGCCTTTAACGGTATAGCCCGCCACTTTAAGGTTGAATGGAACCTCCAGGGCTAGATCATTTCCCACTTTCAGCACTTTGGGCGGATTCTTTTTATAATCTTCGTAAAAATTCTTTATTATCTTTTTCCCCAGCTTGTAGTATTCTTCTTTCTGCTTTTTGTTTTCATACCAGTCGTCTATCCAATTTTTTTCGTAAAGCTCGGAAAGCAGGTCAAAACCGGCTTTCGGGGCAGTTTCTCCGAATCCCAGAAGATCTGCCTGCTTTTTTGCTCCCGCCTGCCTTAAAAAGCTGCAGAGAGTATTGTGCATGGTGGTTCCAAAAGAACGGGTTCCCCCTCCCCTTACCGGAACTTTCAAAATAAAGTTAAATTTATATTGAAGAGGACATTTTTCAAAAGCAGCAAGCTGGGAATATGAAAAGTGGTCGGGTATCTGCCATTTGGCTCCTGATCCGGCGGTTGCTTTGGGTATTTTGGCGGTAAGCTCATTGGCCGATTTGGCGGCAGCCAACTGGGTCTTGTCCTGATAGCCCATTTCCACCAGGAACCTGGATAGCTTCTTTTTCCTCGCTCCTCCGTAATCTTCGGCGGAAGTAAAATAGAGACCATCCTTGGCCCTGGTCATGGCTACGTAGCAAATCCTTCTTTCTTCCTGCAAATGAACGTCTCCCTGGGGTTCGATATCCTTAATTAACTCGTCTGGAAGCTCTATGGATTCCCTTCTTTCTATCGTCGGGAATCTTTTATCCACCAAATTAACCAAAAAAACGTACTTGAACTCCAGCCCCTTGGCTCCGTGGATGGTCATGACCTTAATTACGTCCGGACCCTGCTCGAGATCAACCGTTATTTTCCCTTCTTCTCCGGACTCCAGCTCCAGCTTCATTTCCTGCATAAAGCTGAAAAGGCTTGGGTCCAGAGCCGATTCCTCAAAGGCTTTGGCTTTTTTGTAAAACTGGTTGAGTAAATCCAGCTGCTCCTCATCGTTTTTCTTTACTAAGTGTTTCAAATACCCGGAATCCTCCAAAAACCCCACCATTATCTCGGTAGCCGGCTTTTGGGCGGCTAAATTTCCATACCTTCTGATTAATCCCATCACAAAATCCATTTTATCCCTTCCCTTTTTGGAGAGTCCCGATACTAAAACATGCTCCTCAGCCGCTTCAAAAAGCGACTTGGTCTTTCGGGAAGCGTACTGGCTAAGCTTCATTATGTCCTCCGTAGGAATTCCCAGAAAAGGCAGGCTGAAAATGCGGAACAAAGCTGTTGACTCATGGTAGTTGTCCAAAAGCTTGAAATACGAGATAAGGTCCAAAACGGCAGGCTTTGCATACAGTCCCCGGGAAGCCAGGAACTGGTAAGGCAGGCCGGCCTTTTCCAGAGCCCTGACAAAAGGATTAGCGGCGTTGTTGGACCTGACAAGAATGGCAAAATCGCTCCACTGGGCCTCTTTATCTTTCTTCTTCAGCTCCATTATTTTAGCTACTACCGAACTAACCTCTTCTTCCAAGGTCTTTTTGTGGATGTGCTCTATTTCCGCTTTGCCCTTCCTGGCTTGGGCAGTCAACTTCTTTTGAATATTGTTTACGCACTCCAGTCGGTCGGGGTCATTGGCTTTGATAAATTTATAGGAAAGGTCGAGGATGTCCTGGCGGGAACGGTAGTTTCTAACTAAAGATATTTCTTTGGCTTTAGGAAAGTCTTTTTTAAAGTGGACTATATTGGAAAAAGAAGCTCCCCTCCATCTATAAATCGCTTGGTCGTCATCGGCGCAAACGGTCAAATTATTTTTGGGAGCGGCTATCTGCTTTATCAGCTCGTATTGGGCCCAGTTGGTATCCTGGAACTCGTCTACCAAAATGTACTTAAACTGGTCCCGGTATCTTTGGAGTATCTGCGGTCTTTTTTTGAATATTTTTAAGCAGTAGTTTATCAAATCTCCAAAGTCCAAATATCCTTGCTCCAAAAGCAAGCGCTGATAAGTGTGATAAGCTGAAGCCACCTCTTTTATCCTCTCAACTTCAACGGATTCCGGGGCATCATCCCTGGTTTTTAAATTATCGGCATAAGCTAAGTAATCTTCAGGATATATTTCCTGGTCTTTGCAGTGGGAAAAATGGTCCAGGAGAGCTTGAATAAACTTAGTCGGATTTCCCAGTGGCTTGTAATAATCTAACTCAAACCTGTCGAAATTCTTGTAAACCAAAAGCCAGGCGGCTGTTCCGTCCAGAATCTTAAAATCAGAAGGCAGTCCTATTTCCAAAGCATAGTCCTTTAAAACTCTTTCGCAAAAAGAATGGAAAGTGGAAACCCATAAATCCACGTATCCGATAGGCAGAAGCCTATCCACCCTTTCTTCCATTTCCTCAGCCGCTTTCTCGGTAAAGGTAACTGCCAATATTTCTTCCGGCTTGGCCTTTTTCTGCTCTATCAGCCAGGCGATCCTCTGGGTTATTACCGCCGTTTTGCCGGTTCCCGCCCCGGCCACTATCAAAAGCGGCCCGTTTCCGTGGGTTACCGCCCCTTTCTGCTCCTTGTTGAGATTTTTCAGGTCAATGGGCATAAATAAAAAAGCTTGTCATTATATTGAACCGCTTTTCAGCTTTGCTTTCAAGCCCTACCTTAATAGCTGCTCCGCCTGACCCACTAAATTCTGAATCTGCTTTAGAGAAACTTTGTGCTTTTTGGAAAAATCATTAACATCTATCCTTAAGAGGTCTTTGGCAAGCATTATCTTCTCCCGAACGAAGATATCCTTAAGATATCCCTTGAGGCCCGGCAGAATGGTTACAGGATACAGCTTTCTCTCTTCAACCAACCGCTCCAATCCTTTATTGCGAGGATAGTTCCACCCTAAAAGTTCGGCTCCCACGCACTTGCTATAATCCATCGTCCTGCCGCTGAATTTAGTGTTGGTAACAAGCATGGTTTTTATGGAAGCTCCTTTGTATTCTCTTGCCTTAAAATAGCTGCCGCTGCAGATATCAAGGAATCTGGCGTAGTTAGCCAAAGCGTCCTGGGAATGAACTCTGTCTCCGAAGTATCTCCTGTACTTACACTCTCCCACGTAAACCACGTTTCCCTTAAGGGCTATAAAGTCTATTTCGTAGCTGCGCACGCACTTTCCGGGTATGAAAAGATTGATTCTAACCCGATAACCCAATGATTTTAAAATCTCGGCAACATACCTTTCAAAAGGAAAGCCAGTGGGACCTAACTTTCTCATTCCTTCTTTAATATTGAACTTGATGGCCGCCGTTGGAGATTCTTTCCTTAAGATCTGCCTTATCCTGGCGAATATCTTTTGGGTCCTAATGCCCTCATACGCTTCCTTTTCAAGTATTTCGGATATTTCTTTTGCCGCCCTATTGGAAGCGCCCGCTCTTCTGGCTGAGCGGTAAATCTTTGTCTTGGAAAAAGGCTCTTTTTCCCCTCTGGCGTTTATAACGTTCATAATTAGCGGTTAAAAACGTCCCTTAATTCTTTTTTGGCTTTCTCTAAAATATTTTTTCTTTTTTTACTCAGATTGCTGCCTGCCCTATTGATGTAAAAATTAAGCATGGATATAGCCGACTGGTAAGAAGTGCCTTTCCGCCTTTTGCTTTTTTCCGACGATCTTTTTAAGGAAAGGGCGATCTTTCTGGGATCGTCCCAGGTAAAAACCCCTTCCTCTAAATCCAGAGCATTGCTTTCTTTTGTGACTTTATCGGACCACCTTTCTTTGTTTTGAAACATTTTGGATTAATTTGGGAATTAACCGAAAAAGCTCACTTAATTTATTCTACCAGAAAAGCGGTTTTCATTATATATGCCAAGAAAAAGAGAGGGCGTCTTTCATCCTCTCTTATTTAGCTGGTTGAAGCTTTAGCGCGGTTTTCACCTTAGCGAACTGCCGTTCCCGTTCGCCCGGGACAATAACCTCCAGCGCCTTAGGAAGACAGGAAATCTCGTATTCTTTGCCAGATTCGAGAATTTCTCCATCTGCCTGACAGTAAAGCTTAATTTCCGAACGCAGAGAAACGGCGCGCGTTATAAAAAGACCGGTTTCGGGAAGTTCCAAATGGCTTCCGTTCAAAACTTTGGGAAGATTGGCTATTATCCTCCTCTTTTTCATTTTGCCTATCCAGCAGAGATCTAAAAAACCGTCGGTAAAACTGGCCCCGGGAGCTATTTTAAACACGGCTCCGTACTGCGGTCCGTTGGCCGCCACCAAAATAGTGGTATAGCGAGAAATTATCTCTCCTCCGGGAAAGCGCGCGTTCACTTCCGGATACTCCAAAGGTTGGCGCATTTCTTTAAAAAAAGCGATGAGGTAAAGGAATTTTCCCGACAAAAGACGGTTTTTAAGCCGGGGTACGTGCCCGGTTAGCTTGGCGTCCAAGCCAAAACTGGCCGCGTTAACGAAAATTCTTCCGTTAATCGTCCCCAAGTCTATCTTTGTCTTTTTTCCAGAAAAAGCAGTTTCCAAGGCCGCTCTTGGCTTTTGGGGAATGCCCAATCCTTTGGAAAAATCATTGCCCGTTCCGGAAGGTATAACCGCTAAAGGAATCTTCTTTCCAGCCAAAACTCCGGCTATCTCACTTACTGTTCCGTCGCCGCCTACTGCCACAACCATCTGATATCCTCTTGCAAGCGCCATCCAGGCTAAATCGGCAGCTGTCTGTAAAAGGGTGGTCTCAAAAACATCAATGCCTCTATCTGATTCTTTTATCATCCTGCCGCACTTGGCTCCCCGGCCGCCGCCGGAAACAGGATTAACTATCGCTGCTATCTTCATCGCATTGCCTCCTTTAAAAAGAGCTTTCCGATGTGTTTATGTCAGAATAGCCGCATCTTCAAAAAATATCAAGCAAAAAAGGCGAGCTGAAAGCGCGCCTTTGTCAATCGAATCCCAATTTATCTATATCTTCCAAAGTTTGGACGAAAGACATTATTTGGGCGGGAAGCCCTGTTTCGCCTTCCCAAAGGAATTCGGGTTCGGGAAAAGCGGATTTCCATATTGCTTTTATATCCTCTTCATCAAAAATATCTACTTCAGTCAAGGCCCGGCAGAAGCCGATAAGCTCCCATGAGGACTGAATAAAGCAGGTATACGTTTCCAGCCTTTCTTCAATAGATTCTCCTTTTTTATTCTCCTGCTCGTCGTGGTATTTCCTGCACTTCTTTGCCATTTCTACAGCCCACCGAAAAAGTTCCTCCTTCATTCTCCCCACCTCCTTTATTTAAAAGGGCTTTTGTTTTAAATTTCCTTCATTCTATATTAATAATTCTCATCTATATACAGCTGAGCGGCCTGTAGGGCGAAATCGTCGGCATCCTGTTCCGTATCAAACGTTCGCGGCCAGCTGAAAGGCCTTTCCTCGGGATTCATCGCTTCCTGCTCAGGAACAATCCTAGCCCTGGGAATCCATTTTCCCTTGTCGCCCTTGTAAGACTCGGCGATTATTCGGTAGCCTCTGTGAAGTATTTCTCCCGTCATAAGGCTGAACCTGTTAATTGTTATTCCCTTATTTCATTATACCGAAAACCGCAATTAAATTAAAAGAGCCCGGCCGCCCCTCGCCAAAACTACATATTTTGAAACATCTTTTTGGCAGCTTCAATCTGGATTTTTCTCATGACTTCATTGAGACAGTCTTTTACGATTTCGCCCTGTCCTTCTGCGGGAACTTCCGGATTAAGCCTGACTTCCTTAATTTCCATTTTGCCGTTAACCGTTACCTTAACGCCATCCTTCTCAACGGTTGCCTCTTCTTTGGCTAAGGCGCTCTCCATCTCCTTCAACTGCTTTAATTGGTTTAGTTTATCAAACATATTTTATTTCACTTGAAAGCTGTTAACTATTTCAGTGCAGCCGCTCCCAAAAGAACCATTGCCTAAACAATAATTATGTATTTTTTTATGATTAATTATTTTAAATTATATTCCTTTTAATTTAAGCCATTTATTAACGAATAATCCCGCAATTACGGCGATCAGTATGAAATATCCCACCACCAGATACCATCTGTCTATATTGGCGACAATTCCGGTCAGGTCAAAGAAAATCTTAGGCGCCCACGTGGAGCCTCCCCAAGCATGGCCCAAAAAGAATCCCAGCCAGACTATAACGTTAAGGGGTCTTTTCAAGCTGACAACCAGAATAGCAACTAGAACGACGTAAGCGATAAAGAAAGAGATGAAATGAGCCGGATTAAGCATCAAGCTCTGGCCCAATGGACTGCCCTCATTGAATAGAGTGTAGTTCTGCCAGTAAGCGTCGGGCTGGCCGGCCATGGTAAAAACGCCGTCTAAAATCATTACTATCGCCAGGGGAGCTATAATGAATAAATTGTTTTTAGAAAAAGGACTTTTCATTCTAATTACCTCGATTCTTTTCAACCGATTTAATGTAGTTGCAATAATCACAGTCCGGCGAAGATTCGGGAATTACTTCGCTATTGAGGCATTTGTGGATGTTAAAAATGGTCTTTTCAACCCAAGAGTCGTCTCCCTCGTAAGGGATGAGGTTTACCCTGAATTCCAGCTTCTGGTCAAAAGCCTTGGCATCGGCAATGCCGTTGCAGTACACAAAGTAGCCGGTATTGGAAACATTGTAGCCGTTCTTCCTTAAAAGCCACTGGTAAACTTCCATCTGCCTTTTATAGCTGTCCTGCCATTCTTTGTTCAGTTCGGTAATCTCCTCCGCTTTAGCCGTAGCTTTATAATCAACAACAATGTATTCTCCCTTTGAGTTCTGCCAAAGGTCGTCAATTGCTCCGAAAACCAAAAGGTTGGTGGGCTCGTGCAGAAATCTCACCCCTTCAAAGTTATTCCTCCAGCTGTTTAAGTTCCCGTCTTGAACGGGAGCAGCGTCAATGCCGTATCTTTCAATCAAGGGATGTTTTGTGCCTTGGGCCCGGTGTATATCGAACTCCTGCTTCAATAAAGCGTCAACGGCCGAATTTAAGGAAAAAGGATATCCGGGAGGCCTGGCCACCCCTAAGCGGCGGTCGTAATAAAAGCATCTGGGGCAGTCCAAAAATAAATCTATTTTAGACCTGGACAGCTTGAATGGCTCTGCAGATCCCGGTTCGTATAGCCCTTTTACCCTTTGCGAGTTATAATATTGCGACATATTACCATTCTAGCACTTCAATTAATTCAGTGTAAACAAAAAAATCGCCCCTTCGGCGACCATCCATATGGCCGAGGTCCCGCCTCGATCATCTTAACCCCGGGCTAAATTTTGGTTATTTATTCAAGTTTTTCTATAATCTTAACATTTTGACTGGAAAGAACTTCGCCTTCTTTGAAAATAAAATCTGCTTTCAACTTTTTACCCTCTAAAATATTG
>CAYXYS010000004.1:0-20576 GCA_964469735.1 uncultured Candidatus Saccharibacteria bacterium | reverse complement strand
CACCTGACTTAGCATGTGATGGCTGCGGGGCTAGCCTGCCTCGCCAGCAAGGCGGGGATTCGAAGAGTTGCCCGACCTGCTTCGCCGCGAGGCGAGAGGCCTAAGGGAGCAAGGTTCTCACCATAACCCCGGCAATATATAAATTTTTTAGTACTTTCAGTACTCAAAATTTCTATGCTGCGGGGCTAGGATTCGAACCTAGATTGATGGATTCAGAGTCCATAGTCCTACCATTAGACGACCCCGCAATAGTTACGATATATTATTAAATAATTTCTTTAGAAATCTTCGGCCACTCGTTGACTTAAGAAATTTCTCTCTTTTTATTGCTTTTTCAAAATTCTCAAATTCTTCTTTGTGAATAATTTCCCATGGTTTATATCTTTTTGTGTAAAAATGATTTCCGGAATTATGCTCTCTTAATCTTCTCTCGATATTATTTGTAAAACCAACGTAACTTTTTCTTGCAATTTTACTTTTTAATATATAAACAACAAACATACATCCTACTCGCCTCGGCGAGCTGAATTCGTCTCAACGAGGTGGGCCATTAGACCAGCCTCACCTAACTCGGCTAGGCGGGCGACCCCGCAATGTTAATAAAGCCGGAAATATTATACCATCAAACTGTTGATTTTTCCAGCCTTAAATCTTCAAATACTTCATCACGGCAATCCAGCTGGATAGAGCTCCCAGGCCCACGCCGGTAGCCAGCTGGAGCAAGACCACCAGCCAAAGATTGTTAAGGAAATAATCGAAGATATTGCATCCGGGAATAAGGAATTCCAGATGGGGAGCCAAAAAATACAAGCCCACACCGAATATAATCAAGGTGGTTAAAACCGCCAGCAACCCGCTTATCATCCCCTGCACAAGGAAGGGGCCGCGGATAAACCAGTTGGAAGCCCCTACTAACCTCATTGTCTCTATTTCTTCCCTCCGGTTGTAAATGGCCAGCCGGACAGTATTAAAGGCCACTAAAACGGCCACCACGGCAAAGATTATGCTGGCCACCACCCCGGCAGTATTAATGCTGTCTGTAATGGAAAATATCTTGTCTATTGCCGACTTTTTTTGCTGATAGTCAACCTTGGCTATCAAATCGTTAAAAGAAGCGTTCGTCAAAAAACTGGATATAGCAGCGTACTGAGTAGCATCCCAAGCCTTAATGTTTAAAGAAGCCAGCAAGGGATTCCTGCCCAGCTCCTGCAGAGACTCCAAAATAGCCTCGTCCTTCTCATGCCTTTCTTTAAACCTTTCCAAGGCTTCCTCCCTGGAAATATACACTATTTCTTTTATTTCAGGCATCTTGGAAAGCTCCTCTTGTATTTCCATTATCCTGTCGTTGGTCAGCTCTTCCTGGAAGTAAACGTACATATCCACTTTTTCCTTCAAACTCTCCACTAAATATTGAGAAGTCTTTTGGAAAAAGAACAAAGAAGTAACCAAGGAAATGGTTATTATTAAAATAAAAATGGTGGCAAAGGAAAGCCCTCCCTGCCTGCGGAAGCCCTTCCATCCCGATTTAATTGCTCTTTTAAGCGAAATTAAAAACATATTACAAAGTAAATCTTCCTCTTTGCTCGTCCCTTATAACCCGACCCTCCTCTAAGGTAATGACTCTTTTCTCCAAAGCATTAATCACGTCCTGATTATGGGTGGCGAGCAAAACGGTGGTGCCCATTTGGTTAACCTTGTCCAATAGCCTGATTATCTCTTTTGTATGAAAGGGGTCAAGGTTTCCCGTGGGCTCGTCTGCTAAAATAACGTCGGGCCTGTGTATTAAAGCCCTGGCTATGGCAGCTCTTTGTTTTTCTCCTCCCGACAGTTCTTCGGGAAAATTATTGGCTCTTTCCAAAAGGCCTGTCAGTTCCAATACCTTGGGAACGTCTTTTGAAATATCTTTTTCCAAGGCCCCCATTACTTCCAAAACGTAAGCTACGTTCTCATAAACGGTCTTTGAGTCCAAAAGCTTGTAGTCCTGAAAAACCACTCCCATTTTTCTCCTGAAGTAAGGGAGTTGGGAAGGCCTCAAAGAATGAACGTCCGCTTCGTCTACATAAATGCTTCCCGAAGTGGGTTTTTCTTCTGCCAACAGCAATTTAAAAAGTGTGGTCTTGCCGGCCCCCGACCTGCCCACGATAGAAACAAACTCTCCGGGGCTGACCGAAAAAGAAACATCCCTTAAAGCTATTATGGGGCAAGCGCCTGTTTTGTATATTTTTGTTATGTTTTGAAAGTCTATCATTATAGTCTTATTTCAGCTTCGATAAACTGGTCTAAATCCCCGTCCAGAACCTCTTCCACTTGAGTGCTTTCAACTCCAGTCCTGACGTCTTTTACCAACTTGTAAGGATGAAGAACGTAAGAGCGTATTTGGCTTCCCCATTCTATCGATACCGCCTTCCCTTTGATTCTTGCCATTTCTTTGGCTTTTTCCTGCTCTTTTAGCTGATAAAGCTTGGAATACAGCATCTTCATTGCCTTATCCCTATTAGCTCCCTGAAGCCTTTCCGATTGGCAAGTAACAACCGTATTAGTGGGGAGATGGGTAATTCTTATAGCCGACTCCCTGCGATTGACGTATTGGCCCCCGGGACCAGAAGCCCTGTAGGTTTCTATTCTTAAGTCTTCAGGATTAATCTTAATATTCTCCTGCTCAGCTGAAATTTCAGGCATCACCTCGACCATAGCAAAGGAAGTATGGCGCAGAGACTGAGCCGAAAAAGGAGATATCCTAACCAGCCTATGGACTCCAGTTTCTTTTTTCAGCAGGCCGTAAGCCAGCTTCCCTTTAATTTCTACGGTAACCGACTTGGTTCCTATCCTTCCCTCGGGCCCCGGCTCGCCGAAAGACTGGCTTAAAATCTTAGCTGAAAACCCCTTCCTGTCAGCATATCTTAAATACATCCTCAAAAGCATAGTAGCCCAGTCCTGGGCATCCTGGCCCCCCGCTCCAGCGTATATAGAAAGAAGAGCTGAACCCTTATCGTATTTTTCCGACAAAAAAGTTTCCATTTCTTTTTTCTCCAGCCTCCTTTCCAATTCCGAAACCTCTTCTTCCGATCCCACCAACTCCAATTCGTCTCTTAAATCCTTGAATTCAGTTAATTCCTGCTGCAAGGAACTTAACTGCTGGTTGGCTTCGACTGCCCTCTCCTTGTCGTCCCAAAGGCTGGGATCTTGAACTTCCTTTTCCAGCTCCCGGGCCTTCTTCTCCTTATTTTTTATGTCAAAGACGGTCCTCCAAATGGAGGAGTTTAGCCTTCAAATCTTCTTTTTTCTCTTCAATGTTACTCATTTTCCTTTTTATCCTTACCGAACTTTTCAAAAGCTCTCAGTATTTCCAAAGGAACGGCAAAGACTATTGTGTTTGACTGATCCGAACTGATGTCGTTAATCGACTGAAGAGTTCTTAAATGTAGAGCGCCCTTAGCTGTAGAAAGCTTTTCTGCAGCCGATGCCATATTGTTGGCAGCAGCCACTTCTCCTTCAGCTTTGATAATAATAGCTCTCTTCTCTCTTTCAGCTTCAGCCTGCCTGCCGATTACTCTTTTCATTTCTTCCGGCAGAACAACGTCCTTTAATTCCACATTGTCCACCTTGATGCCCCAAGGATCGGTAGCTGCATCTATTATGCTGCGAATGTTTTCTGAAACCCTGTCTCTTTGAGAAAGCAATTCGTCCAGGTCCACCTGGCCAACGGCGTTCCTCATAGTAGTTTGGGCCAGCTGGGAAATGGCATAATAAAAGTTTTCAACCTCCAAAATCGCCTTGTTGGCGTCCTTAACCTTATAGTAAATAACGGCGTTAACGCTGACTGAAACGTTATCTTTGGTTATGGCTTCCTGGTTGGGAACGTCAACGGCTTTAACCCTCAAGTCAACCTTGCGATAGCCCTGAATAATAGGCCAGACCAGCCTCCAACCGGGTTCCATAAGACCGGCATACCTTCCCAAAACAAACCTTATTCCCTTTTCGTACTGGTTTATCTGCCTGATGGAGATTAAGGTAAGAAACAAAGCGACTCCCAATATTGTGTAAATTAGTCCTGCCATTTTTTTGTAAATTAATATTAAACTGTCTTTTCTGATTTTATCACGTTTCACCCAAAAAACAAGCAAAAAAAGACAGCGCTTAGCGCCGTCTTTATATTTCAACTTACTTTTACAACACCTGCATTTCTGGGTTTCCAGGCTTTGTGCTGTTTGTAGCCGAGCCACTCGGTCTTTTGAAAAACGACTGTCCAACCGGCTTCCTTGAATCGCCGAATGACTTCTGCTTGAACCTCGTCTGAAGGCCAGCGGGACAAAGGAACCGACAGTTCCCCGCCCGGCTTAAAGTCGCTTTTCATTGCTCTTTCGATTTGTCCGGAGATCAAATCTGCTTCTGCAATAACCTTGTTAAATTCTTCTCTTTCAATGTCATCTTTCCTTGGAATATCCATGGGCACCTCCTCAGCAAGCGCCGGCTTCTATCTCTAAAACCCTGGCTGGCCCTATTACTTCCCCCATGACCGAAGCCAAAAATTCGTAGCTCGCCTGATCGGGGCAGTCTAGCAGGAGTTCGCGGAACTCCTCGTCGGAAGAAACCTCCCGCATCATGTTCAGCATTTCCTCTTTCTTTTGAAGGCACTTTGCGGCTACTTCCTTGTTTAGCCTTCCCAGCTCTGCCATCAGCCTCTCGAACCCGGATAAAACTGAAGCGTAGTTTATAATCTTCTCTTTCATTTTTATTCCTCCTTTTTTAAAAGAACATCTTTTATGAGCCGGAGGTGAGATTCGAACTCACGGCCTATTCTTTACGAAAGAATTGCCCCGCCTGCCAAAGCCTGAGCCGACGGTGGGATTTGAACCCACAACCTATCGCTTACGAAGCGATTGCTCTGCCATTGAGCTACATCGGCTTAGGCTCTGGCGGGCAGGTCTAGCCACTGAGCTACTCCGGCAAGACTCTATTTTTTACCTCTAATCCCTTTATTTTTCAAGGCCTCCTTAAGGTTGCGAGACAACCAGGAGCTGGACTGAATCTTTCCTCCTTTTCCTATACTGTAGGCCATTTTGCAATCTATCTCTGAACAAACTTCGACCTCGGGGATATTTCCCTTTTTTCTGTCTCCGCCGTTAGCGAAAATATCGGGCTTAATTTCCCTAATCTCCGAGCTGACGCTCATGTCTTTTGGATTAGCTTCGTGGGAACTTAAAACGACCTTATCCACAAAAGAAAACGCTTCCAGTATTTCCTTCCTCTCTTTTTCGGGCATAAAGACATATCCCTTTTTAGCTAAAAGCCAGTTATCGTTGTTGAGTATGACTACCAGCTTGTCTCCAAGTTTAGCAGCTTCCCTGAACATCCTGACATGTCCTACATGAACAGGATCGAATCCGCCCGATACAGCTACGATGATTTTTTTATCTTTAGACGTGTTCTTCATTGGAAATACAAAATTATTTTAACAAAAACTTCCAATAATTACCAGAACAATTATCCTTGACAAAATATCATAAAGTTATATAATATAAGATATTCCAGAAAGGAGGCCATTAACAATGAAATTATTAATGGTAACGGTAATCGTCCTTATTGTCGTAATGGCAGCTATTGTCGGATGTTCCGGCAACACCAAAGGTCCCGATGTGACCATCGAACCCGGCGCAAGTGCCATTAAGGTAAGCAACGGCTATGGACTGTCATTCAACAGCGACCCTGCAGCCGTAGACTTGCCGGCGGACTATCACCTGCCCGCAAGAGTGATGATATACCGCATCGACAACCCGGGCCATCGGTATATTCTACTGATAGGTCCGACGTCGCTGGAATGCGACGAGGTCAGAACCGCATCTCTCTCTGAAGAGATTGTGGTAAAAAACCTCAGGGAAGGGTTAACGAACCTATTACTGGAACGTTAACTCAAACCAAATAAGGCAGCGGGACTCTAAGGAGTAAATAGCCATCACGCTATTGCCTCCCGCTAATATCCTAAGCGAGCGTTAAACAAGGTTCTCTTAGGACAAGAAATCAGCCAAACGGCTGGTTTTTTGTTTAGCCCTATTGACAATATTAATAATTATGTTATACTCAGAACATAAAGCAAATTGAAATAAGTATTCTTCCATGGTGGCGAAATGCTCTTTTCACAAAAGACTATTTCGCCGCCATGAAAGACACTCTCACCGAAAGGGAGAGAAACGGTGCGGCAGAGTGCATCTTAGCCATTGGATGCACAGGAGGTGTAAAATGGCAGAAACCATCACCGTGCGCGCCCCAGGCGACGTGCACATCCGCATTTCCCGTCGGAAGACGGAACCGACTGGCGAGATTATAAGCTCGTCAGAAGCCAGGGAACTCGAAAAGCTATTCGAGTTCCACATCAGCAAAGCCGTCGCCGAACACTTCGGCGAAAGAGCTCACTGGTTCTGGCTGCCAACCGGTCCACGTTGGCGCACCCTGGTCCAGGAAGGGGCATACACGTACGTTACCGTACGCGTATCCCCCGAAGATGAGGATGAACGTAGAGTCCTCATCTTACGAAACCCCTGGAACCAGCAATTCTACGTCTCGGAAGAGGACGCTTAGTCCTCTAAAGGGAAGACTTGTTCTTCCCTTACTTCCAGAGACCCTAATTACCATTAGAGTTTGCGGAAGTAATCCAGAAATACAAAAGCAGGCGAAATTCGCCTGCTTTATTTTAATATTAAAATACTTCTCCCTTTGTCGCTTCAATAAACTTGAGGGAGTCGATATTGGCCCCGCCGGCCTCGATGGAAAAATGAAGATGCGGCTCATAAAGCTAGCCCATAAAGTTAACCGCTTGAGCGGGTAACGGGAATCGAAGAGTTGCCCGAAGGATCCTTTTAATAGCGATAGTTATTTTGACTATATGCGGATTTTTTGTGTGGAAAAATACATGAATCCAAAATTCATTACCCCCATCATCTATTGCTGAGAACAAAGATCTTCGCTAACCCTTTCCCTATCAGGAGAAACGCAAATATCTCCAGGAGTCCATTCATATTTTATTTCCCCATTTATAGTGTGTTTACAACAAATTGGCACTTTTTTCATAATCTCACTGCAAGATTCTTTGTCATATACTCCTTGGCTTGCACATTCTTCTGGAACGCCTTCGGTTATAACATCATCTTCTTCATTTATTGCATCTCCTAATGCAAGACAAAAATCATTATAAACTACTATTCCGGCTACACTTTCTGGATCCAAACAAACATCTTCAGGATCCCAGTGATATTGTACTTTCCCATTTATTATTTTTTTACAGCAAATAGATCCATCTCCGCCACCACCATTACCACTATCAACTGGCCCTTTATCAATAGTCATATCTTTTGTTACAACATCAGTTTTTCCCCCTTCATCGCCAACTACCGTATTTTCTGGGGAATCATCATTCGTTCCAGGCGCCAATCTTTCTTCATTACCAGCCTCTCCGGGACCTGTTCCAGGAGCATAAGTTCTTTCTAGGACTCGCTGAATACTCTCTCGCGCTTGTGACGGAGCTTTATTCTCCACGTCGCGCAAGACATCGCGATGATGCGAGGTAGCCTGTTCTACTAATTCCTCAACAGTCGTTTCGCCGGTTTGGAGTCCCTCTGTAAGTGTGGAAATTTCCTTGCCAAACTCTGCATATTTTTCATATTCTGCAAGCACTTCGCTAACTTCTTCCGCTTTTTCTTCATTGTCACCGCTGTGGCCGACTTGTGCTTGAACGGCATTCAGTCTGCCTTCAGCTGCCCGGGTGAATATATCAACAACCGCTTCGGGGTCTTGCGGGGCTATATCGCGCAGTACTTCAATCTGGCCTGAGATTGATCTTTCTTTTGCTGTGCGCACCGACTCTTTTGCTTGTTCCGGAACTTTATTTAACACCTTGTCTAAAACGGAAAGGTGTTTTGTAGTTGCGTCGGCGACTTGCGCTTTCAAATCAGGGTTAGCAGTACGCTCTGCGTATTCTTTCGCCTTGGCGTATTGCTCTTCGTAGCGCGCGACTGCGCTTTGCGCGCGTTCGTCGTCTTGTGCCGCAAGAGCTTCCGCTTCGGCAAGACGCTTTTCTGCGAGTCCAAGGTAACGTTCTGCTTTAGCGCTGTTTCCGAATGTAAAGAAAGTCCCCACGTTTTCAAAAAAACTTTTTACGAAATAGAACGGGCTCCCGGGAAGCGCACCAGGATTCAGCAAATCAATTGTTTGCGCGTGAGCTGCGCCGAAGGAGACAAGAACTCCAAGCATAGCTATTGTGATAATTTTTTTGTTCATAAATCTTGTTTAATTACTTATTATTTTTATGTGACTTGACCTTTATTATTATAATTATAGTAAATTTTTTCCTTTCAGCGAATAAGGAAAAAATGGAGGCGGCCCGAAGGAGAAACTTCGTTTCCCTACGGAATAAATTTCAAGAGTGGGATTTTTTCTGGCTGGTCAAAAAAAACGGAAAGTCAAATAATGAAGCGGGATACCAGGATCGAACTGGCGCCTCTTCCTTGGGAAGGAAGCGTACTGCCACTATACTAATCCCGCACTTAAATGTACTTAATATAAATTTACCAAGTGAAAGGATTCCACCACTGCCTTTCTGTTTTAGGAATCTCTTCTCCTTCGGGAGGAAGAATGGTGACCACCGATTCTCCGGGCTTTTTTAGGTTGAACCTTTCCCTCGCCTCGGTTTCAAGGTAATCTTCGTCAGCCGAATCGGATGCCTGGGCTTGGAGCAGGTCGTTTCTTTCTTCCAAAATTCTCAGCTGTTCCCGCAAGTATTCTTCCTGTTCGTTAAGTTCGGATCTCTTTTGAATTATTTTAAAATTGGAAACCGCTAAAAATCCGATTATCACCAAAAGGAGGACCGACAAAAAAACCGGAAAAAACCAATTGCCGCCGAAACTCCTTTTATTTTTCCTGAATTTTGCTACCATAAGAATGATCACACGGTTTCCCCCGACCCCCCTTTTTTTGGGAAATCTTCGGTTTCTAACGCTCGCTCTACTCGCTGTTTTTCCAAAACGGGGACAACCGAATCTTATTAAAATAAAATTATTATGAAAATGAAGAAAGTTGCCAAATTAGTCTGGCTGGTCATGATTTCCCTGGTCATCGTCAGTATGCTCGCTTTTACGATAGCTCCCTTATTTTAACCGCATTACAGGGTTTCTTCAAGCCTTAAAGACCTCCAGAAATACCCGGGAAGGAATCTTAATCCTTCCTTTTTCTTTTAATTCCTTTTTGCCTTTTTTCTGCTTCTCCAAAAGCTTCCTTTTTCTGCTGTAATCTCCTCCGTAAAGAGGGGCTATAACGTCTTTCCCTTTGGCTCTGACGGTTTCTCTGGCCAGAATCTTCCCTCCCACGGCCGCCTGCAAAGGAACGGAAAACAACTGAGAAGGCATTTCTTCTTTAAGCTTCTCCACTATCCTTTTGCCCTCGCGATAGGCATCTTTCTCGGGAACTATTCTGGAAAGAGCTTCTTCTTTCCTGCCTAAAACCAGGATATCCAGCTTAACCAGCTGAGCGGGCCTCCAATCCAGCATCTCATAGCTCATTGAAGCAAATCCCTGGGAAGCCCCTTTTAGTTTGTCGTACAGATTCTTGGTGATTATCTCTCTTAAGGGCGTTTCATACACCAGCTCCATTTTATCCGCTCCCAGATAATTAGTTTCAATCTGCCTGGAATCAATAGTTTCCAATAATTCCAGCACGGGGCCCAAATACCTGGAAGGACTGAGAACAGCCAGCTTGGCCCAAAGCTCCTGGCTTAAGGAAATCCTACCCGGATCGGGCCAGTCGGCCGAAGTGTGAATTGTGATTTCCTTGTTGTCTGTGGTAAAAACTTTGTAAATTACCGAAGGTGTAGACAAAACTAAATCAAGATCGAACTCCCTTCTTAAGCGCTCTGCCACTATTTCAACGTGCAAAAGCCCGAGAAACCCGCACTGGAATCCCCTGCCCAACCCCTCCTTCATCTCGGGCTTGAAGGTTAAGGCGGCGTCATTGAGCTTAAGCTTCTCAAGAGCGGTTTTTAAAAGCTCAAAGTCGTCTGAAACTTCAGGGTAAATGCTCAAAAAAACTTTTGGCTGCGGCTCTTTATATCCCGGCAAAGGCAGAACTCCGGAAGGAGTATCGGTAATCGTATCTCCCACCCTAACGTTCTCCGAGTCCTTGACTCCGGTGGCGACAAACCCTATATCTCCCGCCGACAAGGCGTCTTTAACAGTCAGCTCGGGTCGGAAAATGCCCGTTTCTTTGACCTCACCTTTGGCTCCCGACTGTATGAGGTATATTTTATCTCCCTTTCTGACCTTGCCGTCAAAAACCCTAACGTAAGCTAAAACTCCTTTATAGGGATCGTACATAGAATCGAATATCAAAGCCCTTAAAGCCAAGTCGTCCCTGCCCTCTTTCGGGGGAGGCACCTTTTCCACTACCGCCTCCAAAACTTTTTCCACATTCTCCCCGGTCTTGGCTGAAATCCTGATAATTTCAGACTTATCAGCCCCCAGAAGACCGGCTACTTCCTTTTCCGTTTCTCCGACTTTCGCCTGGGGAACGTCTATTTTATTTATCACCGGGATGATGGTCAGCTTTTCCTGGCGAGCCATCTCTAAATTGCTGACCGTCTGGGCCTGAATTCCCTTGGTGGCATCTACTAAAAGAATCGCCCCTTCCACGGCCAAAAGGGACCTGGATACCTCGTAGCTGAAATCCACGTGCCCCGGCGTGTCAATTAAATTCAGAATATAGTCTTTATATTTCATTCTGACCGGCTGCATCTTAATTGTAATTCCCCTTTCTCTTTCCAAATCCATCATGTCCAGATATTGAGAATGCATTTTTCTTTTCTCTATAGTTGAGGTCAATTCCAAAAAGCGGTCGGCCAAAGTCGACTTGCCGTGGTCAATGTGGGCGAATATACAAAAATTTCTAATCTTCTGCATCAAAGTATATTTTATCCGATTTAGAGGAAGAAATAAAGGCGCAGGAAGCCGGCAGCCAAAGCCAGCCAGCTCATTTTATTTCCTTTTTAAACTGGCTGGAAACCGAAGAGCATATGCTCTTTATTTCGGGCAGCCTCAAAAAGTGGGCGGAAAGCAAATACGTCAGCAGTCCGGCCAAAACGGCGAAAACGGTCTGCAAAAACAGCCCCAAGACGGTATTCATATCGACAAAAGGAGCTGCCGCCCAAAGAGCCAAATAGGTGACAGTAGCCATTAGCATGGTAGCCAGGATGACTTTTTTCAAAGATCTCAGCTGCTCCATTAAATTTATCTTCCCCATCTCTCGGCGCAAAAAGAATAAAAGAAAAAGAAACTGAAAAATGGCGGCCACGGACATGGCCAAAGGAAGACCTATAACGGCTATATTCCCGATTCCCTCCAGCTTCAAAAAGCTAATAAAGAAATTTCGGAATCCTCCCTCTATCGAAAGCAAGTGAACGAATAAAAAACTCAAACAGACATTCAACCCCATTGAGGCTAAGCTGATGGCCACCGGAGTTTTGGTGTTTTGAAAAGAATAAAAAACCCTAGCCAAAAACGGCACTAAGCTGGCTGCAAATATGCCGATGCAGAATATTCCCAGAGAGGCGGCTGTGAGACGGGTATCGGCCCAGCCGAACTGGCCGGTTCCCAAAATCAGCCTGACTATTTGGGCCCTCAAAAGAAACATTAAAGCGCTAATGGGAACTATGAGGAATATAATCTGGCGGAGAGCCAGGGAAAAATGACCGACAAACTGCTGACGGGCTCCATTAACCCAAGCCCGAGATAAAGACGGGAAAGCGGCCACGGCGAAAGAAGCTCCGATTATGCCTATTGGAAAATGCTGAAGATTGTTAGCAAAATTGAAAACGGCAATGCTTCCTGCAGTCAGAGTAGAAGCAATGGCTGTTACCACGATGAGATTTATCTGAAAAGCGGCCGTGCCAGCCACCCTCGGCAGCATCAGTTTGAAAATAGTTCTCAACCCGGAAGAATTGATGTCAAAAACTCTTTTATACCTAAATCCCGAAGAAACAGCGGCAGGAATTTGGATTAAAAGATGGAGGCCCGCTCCCAGAACAACGCCGTAAACCAGCCCGATTAGTCCGTAAATAGGATAAAGAAAAATAATGCCGAAGATTATACCGATGTTGTAAAGAATGGGAGCAATGGCGTATACCAGAAATCTGTCAAAATAATGGAGAATTCCCGAAAAAACAGAGGAAACTCCGAAAATAATCGGGCTTAAAAACATTACCCTGGTTAAAGACACTGCCAGTTCTTTTTGATGGGCCCCGAATCCCGGCGCTACCAAATTTATCAACCAAGGAGTGAAAACAGCCAGAATACTACACACCACTATCAAAGAAAACAAAAAAACATTAAGAACGTTGCTGGCCAGCTTCCATCCTTCCTCTTCGTTCTTAAGGAAATATTTTGAAAATACCGGCACGAACACGGAGCTTATCCCCCCCATCACTATTATCCCGAAAACGAAATCCGGTATCCTGAAGGCGGCGAAATAAATGTCCAACTCCTCTCCGGCTCCGAAGCTTCCGGCCAGCAGCCTGTCTCTCAACAAACCCAAAAGACGGCTTATCAAAGCCGACCCTCCCAAAAGAATGGCAGCGAAAGTTACGGTCTTGGATTTGGACCTGAAAATACCTCGTATCATCGAATTTATTTATTTTACTACCAACTTTACCCCGTTACAAACGAATTTCGAGAACTGATTTGTAACGAGGTTTACAAAACTCCAAACCTGAGATATTATCTCAGACAGAACAAAGCTCTTTGAAAGGAGAAAAAATGAAGCATATAATCGAAACTCAGCAGTTCAGCAGAGAATGGCTGGAAAACGAATTCTTTCCCGAAGTCAAAAGAATGAAACAGTGGCCCAAGCAAAACGGCCCTGCTCCCTTGGCCGGTAAGGAAATGATATCTTTTTTCTATGAACCCAGCACCAGAACCCGGCTTTCCTTTGAGCTGGCCATGAAAAGACTGGGCGGCCAAGTGGTCTTCTCCACGGAAAACGCCAAGGAATTTTCATCGGTGGCCAAGGGAGAAATTATCGAAGATACAGTAAGGGTGCTTTGCGGCTACGGACCGGATGTAATAATCCTGAGAACCGACAAAGCAGGCATGGCTCAAAGGGCAGCTGATTATTCTGCCGTTCCCATCATCAATGCCGGCGATGGCGACCATCAGCATCCCACCCAGGCGCTTACGGATATCTATACTATATACAGCGAACGCGGTCGAATCGACGATACCGTCATTGCCATGTGCGGCGACCTCAACCGCGGCAGAACCGTCAGGTCCCTGGTCTATCTCATTTCCAAATTCTCCGGGATAAAGATATATTTCATTTCGCCGGACGCCGCCAGAATGAAAGACGACATCAAGGAACATTTGAAAGAAAATAAGGTGCCTTTTTCGGAAGTGACGGACATCAGGGAAATTGCCACCGAAGTCGACGTGACATACGATACCAGAATCCAGGAAGAGCGCGGCGCCCTTTTAATGAAATATGGGCGAACGGCTTTCTGGACTGTAAATCGGGAAGTCATGGAGATGATGAAAAAGGACGCCATTGTCATGCATCCCCTGCCCCGGCTGGAGGAAATAAGCCCGGAAGTGGATAACGACCCCAGGGCCGCCTATTTCCGGCAAGCGACCAACGGCCTTTATGTTAGAATGGCTCTCTTGAACATGATTCTTGGTTAAAAATAAACCCGCTTTATAATAAAGCGGGTTTTCTTTTTGCAAAATTAAAAGCCCTGAACTAATTCTCGCAGGGCTCGAATAATACGGGGCGGGAATTACAGTATTCCAGCCGATTACTGAAATGCTCGCCCCGTACTCAAATTCGGAAGAATTTGTAGTACCGGGGCCCAAGCAAACAATACCCCGAATTCTGTCTGCCGAGCACTCAACGAATTGAGTGCTACGGGAGGCAATCATCTGTCTACGTCTTGGATTACTCCAAAACTTTAGCGAGCTACTCTTTCACAGAAGATTCATGATAAACCACGAAACCTCTGGCTTGCTCTTGCTCACAGGTAAGAATTTAGCCGTTTCACCCCTGATATTTCTACCAAGGCTCACCCCGAAGGGTGCTCTGGCGTTTCCGCCGAAAGCGTCTCTGTTCGCATCTCTAGGATTTCTCCAGACGGGCGTTACCCGCTACCCTTTTACCGAGCACTCAACGAATTGAGTGCTACGGGAGAGTTCGGAAGTTCCTCCAAATACTAAAGTATCTGGCGATTGCCTTGTTTGCTTGAGCTATTGTCATTATACCAAAAAACATGCTTCTGTCAAGAGAAAAGGCGCTCAAGGAGATAAAAACCCATGAACGCCTTTGAAGCAAGATGCTGTTTATGAAGCTGGAACGCAACCGTATTCTTTTGAACCAACCAGCGGGGCTAACGCGCCGTGCAACTGTACCACCTTATCGGGTTGTTCAAGATAGAGTATGGCCAGAAGGCAGGCGGCGCCGAAAGTATTTCCGCTGTGCCCGTCTGAGAGGCTAGGCACGAGACGCTTTTGTTTACGGAAATCCATCTCTTTCCATGCCCGGATTGCATCAACGGTTTTTAGCGCCTCGGCAATTTCTACCGCCTGAGTGCAGACCAGCATCTCGTACGCTTCATATTTCCAGCGGAAATCAGGATTGTTTGCCCTGAATCTGTCTATGCGGCGCTGGAAAACTTCAGGGAGCGCATCGTATTGGGCATCAAGATTCGCCTTGTTCTTTTCAAACGCAGCTTTATCTTTTGCCTCCCATTCGCGTACCTGTTGGGCATGCAATTCTGCCTCTTGCTCGGGCGTCCGGTAAAATACCTCTTGGCCGTCAAGATCAAGGCCCCTCACAACGTAACCGATGCCGCCGCCATAAAAACGGGCAATCTGGCCTACTTTAGGCTTAACACCGTGTTCTTTGGGAACACAAAACGACCAACCATCTTCCCGGGTAATCTCCCAGCCGTCTCCATATTCTTGCACTGCAGCAACCTTTACTTCTTCATATTCACGATCTTCGTGCTTTTTCATGACAACCCCCTTATTTTATTATATTTTGTACTGTACATTTTATAACATATAATATTTTCTTTGTCAAGAGAAAAGCAGCGGAATTTCCGCTGCTTTGTCTTCATATCAAGTTGTATTTTCTCAGTGCATCTGCGAAAATCCGCAGCCCTACCTCAGAATCAATGTGGTAAAAAGGAACGAACGCCTTGCCCTTGGTAGGATCTTTAACAAAGCGCATGTTGGGGTTGCCCAGAATATCTTGCTTTAATTTGGCGGCCATTTCCGACTTCTCAGCCAAATTGCAGATCTCCTCCTTGTCGGTAATGCTGAAAAGCTCTTTGCCTTTTCTGTCAAAATGCCTCACCCAGCGTTCGGGCGAAGGACACCCAGCATGACCGCAAACCCTTATATCAGTTTTTCCGACAGGATCATTATAAAGCTCTTTGGCCACTTTCAAAGGAACCTTACCCCTTGCTATCCAGTAGCGCCAGGCACGTTCGAATTCAAACTGACCGAGCTTTCCGGCTATAGAGAAAGGAACTTCCCCTGCCGAGCGGGACCGGACGATAGATATTCTGGCCCTGTTCAACTCCCGGCCTATCTGCAAATCGCAATCCTGAACTCCGGCTAAATTTTCCATATTGCCTCCTTTAAAAAAGTGCTACATCAAATGTGCCCCCACTAGCCCGCCTCGCCTGACGACTGGCTCGTCGAGGCGGGGGCTCGAAGAGTTTCCCGACCTGCTTCGCCGCGAGGCGAGAGGCCTAAGGGAGCAACGCTCTCGCCATGGCGGAAACATTAAATTTCTCAATCTCTAAAGAGATTTTAAAATCTATGTGCCCCCACTAGGACTCGAACCTAGAACTTGCGGCTTAAAAGGCCGTTACTCTACCAATTGAGTTATGGGGGCAATAGCCCTGCTACAGGACAATTATACTTTATAGTCCCTCTTTTTTCAAGTTCTCTAAAAGTTCTTTTTGTTTTTTGCTGAGCTTTTTGGGAGTTTCTATCTTAAGCTCAACAAACATATTTCCTCTGCCGTAGCCAGAAAAATGAGGTATGCCCTTTCCTGAAACCTTGAGTATCTTACCGGATTCCGTTCCCGAAGGAACTTTTAATTCTATTTTTTTGCCTTCCAGGGTCGGCACTTCCACCTCGCCGCCCAAAGCAGCCTGGGAAAAAGAAACCGGGACTGAAACAAGAAGGTCGTCTCCCCTCCTCTCAAACACCGGATGCTTTTTTACGGATATTCTGATATAGAGATCTCCCGGCTGTCCGCCTTTTCTGCCCGCCTCTCCCCTTCCTTCCATTTTTATTATCTGCCTAGAATCCACTCCGGCGGGAATAAAAAACCTGATTTTCTCTTCTTCTTTTACCCGGCCCTCACCCTTACAAACATTGCAGGGCTTCTCGGGCCTATATCCCTCGCCCTGGCATTCGGGGCATACTCCCATTCGAGTAAAGGAGCCGAAAATAGTCCTTCTTATTTGCTGAACCTGGCCGGTGCCCCGGCAAGAGAAACATTCTTTAACTTTAGTGCCTGGCTCTGCTCCTTTACCCTGGCACCTAGAACAGGTAACAAACTTTTTTAGGGATATTTCCTTTTCTTGGCTCTTGAGGGTATCTTCCAAGGATATCTGAAAATCAACTTCAATGTCGCGGCCCCGCCTGTTGTCCTTCTTCCTTCCGCCGAAACCAAAGCCGAACATATCTCCGCATATGTCCCCGAGATCGTTAATGTCGAACCCCTGAGCCGAACTGAAATCCCATCCCGGCTGTCCTTGAAATCCCGCTCCCTCAAAAGCGCTGCCGTACCGGTCGTACTGCGCTTTCTTGTCGCTGTTAGAGAGGACTTGATAGGCCTCATTTATCTCCTTGAATTTCTGTTCATCTCCTCCTTTGTCGGGATGGTATTGGTGGGCCAGCTTCCGATAGGCCCTTTTAATGTCCTCCTGGGTGGCGTTTTTATCCACCCCGAGAATTTTATAGTAATCTTTTGCCATTAATTTTTCTCTTTATACTCTCCTTCTTGGGGACCTTCCTCTTTTTTGTTTCCCTCTTGGTTTCCGCTCTGGCCCCCTCCCTGCGATTTATACATTTCAGCGCCGATTTTCTGGATGGTCTGGGAAAGTTCCTGAGTTTTTTGTTTTATTTCTTCAACATTGTCAGTGTCTTTAGCCTTCTTTAAGGCTTCAACTTTATCTTCAACTTCTTTTTTAACTTCCGCTGAAACCTTGTCTCCGGCGTCCCTGAGGGTTTTTTCGGTGGTGTAAATGAGATTATCGGCCAGATTCTTGGCTTCAATGGCCTCTTGCTTTTTCTTGTCCTCTGCAGCATGCATTTCCGCTTCTTTCTTCATTTTCTCCACTTCCTCGTTGCTCAATCCAGTGGAACCTTCTATCCTTATCGACTGAGACTTTCCGCTAGCTTTATCCTTGGCGGTAACATTAAGTATGCCGTTAGCATCTATGTCAAAGGTAACCTCTACTTGGGGCACGCCTCTGGGAGCGGGAGGAATTCCATCCAAAATGAACTTGCCCAAAGTCTTGTTGTCTTGAGCCATGGGCCTCTCCCCTTGGAGGACATGAACCTCTACCGACGTTTGATTATCGGCAGCAGTGGAGAAAATTTGAGTTTTGGAAGTCGGAACCGTGGTATTTTTGGGAATTAAAATTGTATTGACCTGTCCCAGAGTTTCAATCCCCAAAGACAAGGGGGTAACATCCAAAAGCAAAACGTCTTTGACTTCTCCCTGGATAATTCCCGCTTCCACCGCAGCTCCAATGGCCACAACTTCGTCGGGGTTGATTCCCTTATGAGCCTCTTTTCCGAAAAGACTCTTTATCTCCTCCTGAATTTTTGGCATCCTTGTCTGGCCTCCCACTAAAACTACCTCGTCGATATCTTTGGTTTTCAGATTGGCCTCTTTTAGGGTCTGCTCGATTAATCTCAGAGATTTTGAAATGTAATCTCCAACCATATCCTCAAGCTTGGAGCGGCTGAGTTTGTAGTAAAGGTGCTTTGGCCCGGCAGAATCTGAGGTAATAAAAGGCAAATTGATTTCCGTTTCCAGGGCGGAAGACAGCTCTATCTTCGCTTTTTCGGCAGCCTCTTTGAGCCTCTGGAGGGCCAGCTGGTCCTTGGATAAATCTATTCCATTATCTTTCTTGAATTCTTCCACCAGCCAATCCATTATCCTCTGGTCAAAGTCTTCTCCTCCCAAGTGGGTATCTCCTCCGGTAGCTTTTACCTCAACAGTGTCTCCGCCGACGTCCAAAACCGAAATGTCGAAAGTGCCGCCCCCGAAGTCATAAACCACTATCCTTTGCTCGTTCTTTTTTGTCAAACCGTAAGCTAAAGCAGCGGCAGTGGGCTCGTTGATAACCCTTTTAACCTTAAACCCGGCTATCTCTCCCGCCACCTTGGTGGCCTTCCTTTGAGAGTCGTCGAAATATGCGGGACAAGTAATAATGGCTTCTTCTATCTTTTCTCCCAGCCTGGCTTCGGCATCCCTTTTCAGCTTTTGAAGAATCATTGCCGATATTTCAGCCGGGCTGTACCAGCGGTCTCCCATTTTTACTTCCACTCCTCCGTCAGCAGCTCTTTCCCTTATTTCAAAAGGCATAAGCTTTTTGTCTTTTTGAACCTCCTCGTCCGTGAATTTCCGGCCTATTAAGCGCTTGATGGCATAAACCGTATTCTGGGGATTGGTTATTTGCTGCCTTCTGGCGGTTACGCCTACAAGCCGCTCTCCGGTCTTGGTAACAGAAACCACCGAAGGAGTGGTTCTGGAGCCTTCGGAATTTTCGATGATTTTCGGCTCTCCGGCCTCAATGGCCGCCATTGCGGAAAAAGTTGTACCCAAATCGATTCCTAATATTTTTGGCATATGTTTGTTTTTACCCTGTTAAATAATCCACCCTAGGTGGATTGCCGCAAAGCGGCATTTAACAGGGTGAATTAATTATTACTTGATAATTTTAACTTTAGCTGGCCGAATGACCTTGTCTTGCAAAGTATATCCTTTTTGAAGCACTTCCTTTATCTCTCCCGATTTTCCTCCCTCAGCTTCTCCAACGACTTCGTGAAAATTAGGGTCGAATTTTTTCCCCAAGGCCTCTATTTCCTCCACCCCGAAATGCTTTAATAAATCCTTAACCTGGTTTTTTATCTGCAGAAATCCCTTAAAATAGTCGTCTTCTTTCTTTTCTTCGGGCATTCCCTCTTCGGCTCTTTCTAAATTATCCAGAATGGGAAGAATTTTACACATCAGCTCTTCTGAGGCATATCTGACTATCTGGCCCATTCTTTCCATTTCTCCTTTTTTGTAGTTGATAAGGTCTGCTTTCGCCCTTTGCCAGCCGGCTAAATATTCGTCCTTTTGCTTTCGGCATTCCTCTAATTCCTTTTTGTGTTGATCTTTTTTCTCCATGTTTAATGGTTATTTAAGAATTTAATTACCGAATCCATAAGGGTGATGTTCTTGTCGTAAGCCATTCTCTTCGGCCCGGCAATAACAAGAAAGCCATTTTCTTTTTGGGGAAAGCGGCACTGGCCGATAACCAGTCCGAAATCCCTAGTTTTAGAAAAGGGATTCTCTCTTCCTATGTAAACCTTAATACCGGGACCTTCCTCAGAAAGCATTTCGTCAATCCTTTTTTCAAAGTCTTCCAGCATCCGGGCGAATCGCGCGGCCGCATCTCTCTCCCTGAACTCCGGCTCCCTGAAAATTTCTCCCCATCCTTCCCTCCAAAGTATCTTTTCTTCAGGCAAGTACCCGAGAGCCAAGTTAGAGGAGTGTTCGGCCAAAAATTTGGTCAGCTCATGAGTAAAGTGAATGGCGCTCTCAAAGCGCTTTTCCATTTCAATTTTCATTTTCCCTATCTCTTTTTCAAAAAGAGTGTCGACGAAAAAACGGTACCCTTTATCGGTGGGAACTCTGCCGGCCGAAGTGTGAGGCTGAAAAAGATATCCCTCGTCGGTGAGCTTTTGCATTTCGTTTCGGATGGTCGCAGAAGATACGGCCAAACTCCTTTTCTCCCTTAAAAACTGAGAGCTAACCGGCTGGGCCATTCTTACATATTCCCTAACAACCCTGTTTAAAATCTCCGATTGCCTTTCTGTCATCATAATTCATTGTAAAAAGTTGGCACTCGGATGTCAAGACTGCTAACGCCCACGTCACTTTTCCACAGTACTTTTCCTTTTTAATTATGGTAAAATGGATCAATATGAGAAGAATAATCAAAGGGCCAAAAATCGCTTGGGTGGATATTCAAGATCCTACTTCAGATGATATAAATTACTTAAGAAAAAATTTCAAATTCCATCCTTTGGTTTTGGGAGAATTAATCCCCCCCGGCCACAGGCCTAAAGCAGAACGCCACCAAAACTACCTTTTTATGAGCCTCTACTACCCCGTCTACAACAAAGAAAAAAGGGAGACCCGTTCCAGAGAATTGGATATTATTGTTACAAAAGATACTGTGGTTACCAGCCACTACCGCTCCATACTTCCCTTAAAAGCCCTTTTTGACAGCTGCAATCTTTACAAAGAATCGA
>CAYXYS010000003.1:10137-23228 GCA_964469735.1 uncultured Candidatus Saccharibacteria bacterium | reverse complement strand
GGCTGGCATAATAGGGGTTTTGGGGGGAGTTGGCGGGCTTTTGCTGGGAACTATTTTGGCGGAAGCCGTCGGCTATTACGCTAAATTAAATCCTTCTTTCTATTTCACCACCACTATAGCTCCCTGGATGATAGTTTTCGCTTTGGCTTTCTCGTTTACCGTCGGCTGTCTGGCCGGATTTTTCCCGGCAAAACAGGCCGCCAAGCTTAAGCCCGTGGAAGCCCTTAGAAGGCATGAATAGTTGATTTATAACCCCAAAAAAGGTATAATAACTTGGTTATATGAGTGTTTTGGATGTGAAAAAATATCCGGACCCCGTTTTGAGAAAAAGAGCTTCGGAGATAGGGGAAATTACCCCTGAAATAAGGAAGCTGGCCGGAGACATGGCGGAAACCATGCTAAAAGAAGATGGGGTGGGACTGGCGGGGCCGCAAGTGGGAATTTCCAAAAAGATAATAGCTGTTCAGACCGAGAACGGCCCTTCGGTTTTCATCAATCCTAAAATCATTAAAAAGTACGGAAAGAAGGTTTCCATGGAAGAAGGCTGTTTGAGTTTGCCCGGCATTTGGCTCAAAATCAAGCGTCCGGAGGGAGCTAAAATAGAAGCTATTGACCTGAATGGAAAAAAACTTAATATTAAGGCGGAAGGATTCCAAGCCAGAGTTTTCCAGCATGAAATAGACCATCTGAACGGCGTTTTAATAATTGACAGAGTGGGATTATTCAGCAGATTGAAGGCTAAAAAACACCTGAAAAGGAATGTTCTTTGAAATAAGGAGGTAAAAAATGTCAAAAAAAGTGGTTATAGTGGGCACCGGACCCGCCGGTTTGTTCGCGGCGCTGGAGCTTTCAGAGCATTCGGACGCGGAAATAAGGATGTATGAAAAAGGCCCGGATCTTTGCAAAAGGACTAAGGACGACCTAACTTCCGGATTGGGAGGGTCGGGAGCTTTCTCGGATGGCAAGCTTACCATGCCCGATCCCCTTTATCCCAAATCTTTGAACGTCGGCGGCCAGCTGCCCGGCCTTATCGGCGAGGAGAGGTATCTCGAATTGGTAGAGATTACCAGCTCTGTTTACAGCCGCTTCGGCGGCAGAGCCGAGGCTTACGAGAACGACGACGAAAAGATTAAAGACATTGTCGACAACGGCTTCAGGGCGGGATTGAGGATTATTCCCACGAGAGTCCGCCACTTTGGTTCGGATCTTTCCCCCCACATTATTGCAGAGATGATTGAAGAGCTGCGAAAAAGGGGCGTATTGATTCGCACCGATTCCCCCGTTGAATCGATTCGGAGAGAAGGAAACAAATTCCTAATTCAGACAGCCGGAGTTTCCGGAAGCGAAGAAGCGGATTATGTTGTTGCAGCCCCCGGCCGGGGCGGAGCGGAATGGCTGTCTTTCCAAAAAAGCAGTGCAGGATTGGAGATTCTGCCGAGAGGCACGGGCGTTGATATCGGCATTAGGGTGGAGGTTCCCGCCGATGTTTTCGGTCATATCACAAAATATCTATACGACCCAAAAATAGAGTTTTATCACGCCCGGCCTTTCGAGGACAAGGTCAGGACTTTTTGCGTCTGTCCTTACGGCGAGGTGCTGATTGAAAGATACAGCGATTTATTGACAACCGTTAACGGCCACAGCCTTTACGAAAAGCGGCTGTCAGATAATACCAACTTCGCTGTGCTCGTCAGTATGAACTTTACAGAGCCTTTCACGGAACCCCTTAAATACGCCGACGTCATTTCCCAGCTGGCTAACATGCTGGGAGGAAAAGTGCTGGTTCAGCGCCTTGGTGATTTAAAAGCCGGCCGTAGGTCCACTCCCGAAAGGATGGCTAAAGGGCTGGTCGAACCGACCCTTAAAGAAGCGACGCCTGGAGATATTAGTCTGGCGCTGCCCTATAGGCACCTGACTGATCTTCTGGAAATGCTTCAGGCTATCGACAAAATCGCTCCGGGAATTGCGGGAGATGATACGTTGCTTTACGGCAATGAAGTGAAGTTTTACTCCAGCAGAGTGAAGACTTCTGGAGAACTGGAAGCGGTAGAAAATTTTTTCGTCGGAGGAGACGGTTCAGGAATAACCAGAGGGTTGTTGCAATCGTCCGTTTCGGGGATAGTGGTAGCCCAAGCTATCTTAAAGAGAATCTAAGCAAAGGGCCATGAATTTTCATGGCCCTTTTAAGTTGACTAATATACCAAAACAAGCTAATTTAAATCAGAGTACATTTTAAACTAAAGAGGAGGTTAAAGAGATGAATGCGCTGGTTGTAAGATTTTTGAGGGCGCCGCACTATTGGAAGGCGCTGACCGTACTGGCTTTAGCCACCATCGTGGCTTTGCCCTTCAGCAGCAATATAAGCCATCTGCTTACCCTGATGATTAACGCTTACGCTTTGGTTGCTTTAGCTGCCATGCTTAATCGTTCTTCGACAAGGAACAGCTGGGCATATCACGGCGTTGTTCTTTTAGCCAGCAGCGTAGCTTCTTACTGGGTTTTCAGAAGCGTTCATGGTTTTATATCGGCTGCCGGACTGACCTACGTTATAGCCCTGGCCTATATTACAGCTACCGTCTGGGGCAACTTTACGGGATCCAAATTCTCCATTTTTCTGGAGAGAATGCTGGGCATAAGGGCCGTGGAAAAGAGAGAACTGGAAAAAAAAGAAAAAGACGTTCTTTCCAAAAGAGAAAGGAAAGTACAGTACGCGCTTTTGATTATTCTGGGAGTTTTAACCGTCGCCTTATTGGTGGTGACCAGATCTGATTACGTTACTGCCGTTTCGGTGCTGGGTCTTAAATTCCTCGATAACGGCATTCATACTTTTGTGCGCAGGTCAAGAAATGTCGGGAACACTTTTTTTCACAACATCGGGCTCTTAGCCCAGGGGCTTAATTTCTTCTTCTTATTCCGTTTTTTGGCCTCGGAAGATATGTCCTGGATTTTTTTCCTGCCCTTTGCCGTGGGCGGCATCCTGGGAGGCCTATTTGTGCAGAAGTTTACGATAATTGCCGAAAGGAAAATTAAGGCCGACCCTGACAGCCACTTAAATCCCAGGGGAGTGAAAAGCGAGTTTCGCTTTCCTGTAGATATTTCGCTTTTCCCGCGTAAGACGCTGATTGTCTTAGTCATCGCCGCTATTGGCCTCATTTGGTGGGCTGACTCGCCTTTACTCGCCCTGACCATTGTTGGTCTGGCTACGGCTCAATATATCGCTTTTACGCTGATAAGCCGGGCCAGGACGAGGAAGAATCGCACTTACGAGGCATACGCCTCGGTGGGCAGTAACGGTACCTGGCTGGCCACCTTCGGTAAGCTCGATAAAAACGATTGGGCGGCCTCCTTATTTATGCCCTATATCGTGGGAGTCATGATAGGGGGGAATATAGGGGTGGGAATCGCTATGCACATTGAGAGATGGTTTGGCATCTCATCCGATTAAGCAAAAATAAAAGCCGAAACTTTGAAAGTTTCGGCTTATATTTTTATGCAGGATTGGGCAGGAAGTCCTCCCAGTTGAAAGATCGGGGATTATCTTCCACAAAATCCTTTATCACGTCAAACGGCAGAATCCTGATGAGAATAGGACCCGATTCCGTTCCTTCAGCCGGCAATCCCACAAAGGATACGCCGGTGTTGTTGGGCGGGAACCCTTCTTCTCCGTATCGGTCGGTATGCGTTCCGGAAGCGCACATGTGATGGAAAGCATAGTCGGTAATAGATGATCCGAAGAAGTGTTTGTCGCCGCAGACGCTCAGTATAGGCAGCCTGTTATTGAAAATTTTAGTGTAGTTGCCTCTCATGGGGAAGTTCTTGGTGGCTCCCAACAGGGTATCGCCCCAACCGGACATTCTGGTCGGTTTGTTGCGGAATTCGAATCCGTATTCGTGTCCGCCGGGGATCTGCAGGGTGGACCAGCCGAGGGATTTAGCGCTATAGAGAGGGGCTGCAACCAGTTTTTTAAGCTCGGCTTCTTTGTCGTGCCATTCGGGATCGCGGCCCAGGATGGCTCTTAAGTGCTTGGCATAAAATAACCCTTCGACTATTTCTCCGTCGACGGTATGGTCGAAGTGGTTTCCTGATCCGAAGTTGATGGCGCCGCAGTTGCGCGTATCAAAGCCTCCGTACCGGCTGTTGACGAATTCTCCCACTCCTTTCATTATCAGACCGGATTTCTTGAAACGCCTCAGTATGGCCGCATAGATGTCGGCGTTCATCTCAATATCTCTTTCCATCACCTCCATTACCTGATCAAGCAGGAAGTCGATGCCCCTTACTTCAATCTGGTAGAGGAGATGCTCTTTCAGCTCTTCGGATTTCTTCGCTGCTTCTTGGACGCTTTCCGCTTCTTCCACTTTCAATTGGATTTCATTAGCAAGGCGTTCGGCGAGCAGATAGGGCATCTGATTAGGGTGAGGTTGCGTCCTTGCTTTGAAATTCTGGCCCTGCGTTTGATCATCGGGTGAGCCCCACACATGAACCGGCATATTGGCTTCTTGGCACAAGCCGTCGCGGCGCATCATTTGGAATACCGCGTCGCCTATGCCCAGTCTTCTGCGCAGTTCCTTGGAAGTAACGAATTCCTTGGCCCGGCCGCCCCAGTGAGGGTCGGCGCAGAACATAAACCAGATGTATTTAGGCCCGCGTTTCCAGAAAGCTCTTTTCTTTGAGTAATTTTTGAAAGCCTCCAGGGAGGGGATGGAAAGCACGTCGCCGTCGACGATTCCGTTGGTTATGCGGAGCCTAAGGATGCCCGGCTGAAATCCTTCGGTGTATACGGCTTTGGCTAAGGGATGGTCTTTTAAGGAATTGGGCTTCAGCATGCGGCGCAGGTATTCGCCGTCGACCGCGATTGGAGCCACAAACAGTTTACTGGAACCGCGCCGTCCGTCGTATTCCGCTTCCCTTACCGTTTGCCTGTACTGGAGGGCGAAGGGATGGCAGATGGCTATGACGTCAGCCAGTTTTTCTCTAAGGTTTTTCGGGCCGTACTGCAGAGCGTAGCTGGAAAGATTCCCGTCGGTCACCTTGAGGTGGGAGGGAATGTGAATTTCCAGTTTCTTTTTTCCGATTTGCAGAATGGCAGAGTCTTGTCCGATCACTTTGGCGTTAGGAATTGCCGCTTCGAGTTTTCGCACTACCGTTGCTTGAGCCTGCCTGTAAAAACGGTGCATTTCCTGGGTGGCTATGGTGCTCATGGTCGTGCGGCTGAGTTGGGCAAGCAGGGCATTTTCTATTTTACTTATGTCTTCAACTGCCTTGGCGTCTCCGCTATTTTCGGCTTCTCTCCTGGCGGATTTAGTGCTGTTGAGCTTAGAGCGAAGCTCGTACTGCTTCTTGATGGTCCACCATCTCAGTTCCCAGTAAGCAGCCGCCTTTATCAGCTCATTCTCGTTGTTGCCGAGCACGATATAGACGGGCCCGCGATATTCCGGCCAGTGATTGGGTTTGACGGAGATTTTCATTAGGCCGTTCAATATGTCATCGAGCAGTTCTCCCGGAGTCCGGTAAACGACCTCGTCGATAGGCTGGTCCTCGATGATTCTTTCTGCAATCTTTCGGTATTCGGGGTCCCTGATGAGCCTGGGGTTAATATTGTCCCCGTGGACGAGCGCTCTTGCGACTTTGGCGGGACCGGATGCCTTTTTTAGGTCGAGGTCGATGATGTTGGTGGCGATTACCGCCACATCTTTGGCCTCGTCGGCATTGCTCAAAGCTCTGCGGGAAACATTGCCAAGAATGTCCGCGCCGTAACGCGTCCCTATATTGGCGCCGTTCCACAAAAGCAAAGAGCAGTTTTCCGGATCTTTTGCTTCAATTACCAAGGGCTTATCAAAAGAGTATTCCGGCAGCCTGAATTTTTTCAAGAATTCGGCATCCTGGTCCAGGTCTATTCTCCCGATGCCGGGAAGCGCCTGGCCGCCGTTAAGGATCTTCCTCTTGGTTATGCCATGATGGTATTTTGCCCGTTTTTTTATCATATCGAGCGGAATAAACGGGTATAGCGGCTGGAAGTCTTCTTCCACGTCGTGTCCCCATTTTATCGCTTCCTGAAGAGCTTTGTCGGCATCTTTCAGTCCTTCCCATATCAGGGTTCTGATCTTTTTACCCAGAGATCTTTTGTCGGGCCTCTTGAATTCCTTATATTCCTGGAATTCATCGCATATGGCTTTGTGGAGCTTATTGATGCCGTCTTCCTCTATGAGGATCCCTGACCGAATGAGTTCCAGCATTTTTTCGTTGACCATTTTCTGGAGCCGTTTTGACTTAACCATAACAGAACCTCCTGCGGTAATCCGTATTAAATTTTCAAGATGCGGATTTTTTCCTTTTATAAGTATAGACCCGTGTTTTTTAAAAAGCAACCCCTGGCTTGCTACCTTTTTTTGTTTTATGCTATAAAAACTAAAAGCTCTTTTTATAAAAAAAAGGGGGGGGCGCAATGGCTAAGAACGGAAACGGTAATAGGAACGACAATTGGAAAAATAAGCACGGTTCATGGCACCATATCATCGCCCGTTCAATTGACGGTCCGGACGTGCGGCAGAACAAGTACCGCTGGTCCCAAAAAAAGCACAATGCCTACCATCAACTTTTCCATAATCATTTGCCTTCGATCGTAATTGAAATCATTAAGCTGTGGACGGATAAGCATGGGAACCTGATACCGCAGAAGATCGGCTCTAGGGGAATGAGGGCCTGGAGCAAGCTTTTCAACGGAGCTTCTCCGGAGCAGGCCATTAAATTCATCAGTAAAAGATTCCTGCCCATAGAGAAAAAATTTCTAAATGGAGGATTAATTAGCGATAATAGCAATGGAGTATTTGCTTCGTCCAAAAAGAAAAGGGGCTAAACAGCCCCTTTTATTTTGAAAATTATTCTTTTAGAATATAATTATGAGCTTAGTCGATGAGTTAATAAGCGAAAAGTGGCTAAAGACCCCGGAGATAATAGAAGCCTTTAAGAAAATAAAAAGGGAAGATTTCATGCCGGACAATGTTAAGCATTTGGCGGGATTAAACGAGGCTATTCCCATCGGCCAAGGCCAGACTATTTCCCAACCGCTGGTGGTTGCTTTTATGATAGAGCTTCTCCAACCCAAAAGAGGAGAAAAAATCTTAGATATCGGTTCGGGTTCGGGATGGACTTCCGCTTTGTTGGCCGAACTGGTGGGGGAAAAGGGAAGGGTATTTTCTTTAGAACTATTGGTCGAGCTCAAGGAATTTGGAGAAAAGAACGTTGCCAGGTATAATTTTATTAAGAAGGGAATAGTCCGGTTTATACAAAAAGACGGCTCCAAGGGTTTAGAGAAAGAGGCCCCCTTCGATAAGATTCTTTGTTCGGCATCTGTCCAGGGGGAGGTGCCACAGGCCTGGAAAGAACAGCTTAAAGCAGGCGGCATAATAGTTACCCCCGCGGCTTCATCAATCTTATATTTAGTAAAGAAGGCAGAAAACGATTTTACAAGAAAAGAATATCCCGGATTCGTTTTCGTCCCGCTAATAGAAATCTGAAATAAATTTTTTAATAGATAAAGACGGTTTCTAACGAGGTGAAAAAAATACTTATAGTATTGTCAATACTATTGCTTACGGCTTTTCTCTGGCAGATTTTGCTTCCAGTCAGCTCCGATTCAAACGAAGTGGTTTTTCGTATTGAAAAAGGGGAGGGTTCCAGAGATATCGCCTTAAATCTTCAGGAAGAAGGATTGATTAGATGGGGTCCGATGTTCAGACTTTATGTTTTACTTACAGCTTCCGCCGGCGAACTCCAGGCAGGCACTTATTCTTTATCTGAATCTATGAATATTCCCAGAATAACAGGGAAATTCGTTAATGGAGAAGTAATTAGGGAAAAACTTACCGTGATTGAGGGATGGAATTTAAAAAATATAGGCTATTATCTGGAAAACAAAGGGATTTTTCAAGCTGAAGAATTTTGGGAGGTCGCCGGATTTCCCGCAACAGACTACTTACAGGCAACCGATTTGCCAAAGCCCAAAGACTTTTCAAGCGAATATTCCTTCCTAGAGTCAAAACCCGATAATGTGGGGCTTGAAGGCTTTTTATTCCCCGATACTTATGAGGTAAACATGGAGGAAAAAGTGGAGGATGTAGTTAGGAAAATGCTGGATAATTTTGATCAAAAGTTAACTTTGCAATTAAGAGAAGAAATATCTAAACAAGGGAAGACTATTTTTGATATTGTTACTATGGCCTCCATATTAGAAAGAGAGGTGCAGACCAAAGAAGACAAGGAAATAGTGTCGGGAATTTTTTGGAAGAGAATGAAACTGCAAAAGCCCTTGGAAAGCTGCGCTACCATAGCCTATATCAAAGGAGTAGACCAGTGGCGCTACTCTTTTGAAGACACCAGAACAATGTCTCTATACAATACCTACCTGAATTACGGTTTGCCTTTGGGCCCGATCTCCAATCCGGGTATGGACAGCATTCTAGCAGCTATATATCCAAAAAGCACGGAGTATCTTTATTATCTTTCTACCCCCGAAGGAGAGACTATTTTCAGCAAGACTTTTGAGGATCATAGTCGGGCTAAGGCTGAGTATCTCGAGTAATTATGAAAACATGAAACCACTATGTAATAAAAAAATAGCAGTGGTGATAGCTTTTAAGGGATTTAGGGATATGGAATATTTTGTTCCTGTCGATATCCTCAAAAAAGCCGGAGCTAAAATTAAAACAATTAGCTCTAAAACGGGAAAAGCCATGGGAGACGAAGGCGGCGAAGTCGAAGTCGATATGGATATTGCCAAAGCCGATTTGACGAAATTTGATGCCGTGGTTTTTGTCGGCGGTCCAGGAATGAGCGATAATTTAGACAATCCTGATTTTCAGCAATTGGCAAGAAAGGCGGAAGAATCGGGCTTGGTTCTTGGAGCAATATGCATAGCTCCTGCACTTCTGGCCAAGGCCGGAATTCTTAAAGGGAGAAAGGCGACAGTTTGGTCTTCGCCTTTGGACAAAACAGCTATTAAGATATTGAAAGAAAACGGCGCTGAGTTCCAGGATTCTGACGTTGTTGTAGACGGCAAGATAATTACGGCGTCGGGGCCCCATGCAGCCGAGGAATTCGGGTGGAAATTGGCCGGACTATTGACTCCATTAGAAGTGCGTTTACAACAAACTAAGTTATCAACAAAAAATACGGATTAGGGCCCAACAAGTACTATTCTAATTCAAGCAGAAAAAATTAAAATAATTTTTTCTGGCCAGGACTTCTAGCGGGGTTGACAGGGAAGTGAGGCGGTGATAATATCATAATATCCACAGACAGCAGGCAATTAGTAAGACCTGCCGAGGATAAAACGAGGAAGCCCTCATTTTGTTTGTCTGTGGAAATACCACAGATTTTTTGATATATGCCTTTAACTAAAGAACAAAAAACCAAAATAGTAGAGGAATTAAGGGACAAAATCAGTCGCCAGAAAGCGATTGTTTTCGGCGATATAACCGGCGTAAAGGTAAGCGACTTGACCGCCTTAAGAAAAGAGATGAAAAAAAACGACAGCGAGCTAAAAGTGGCTAAAAAAACCCTTATTTCCAAGGCCTTGAAGGAAAACCAGATAGATGTTGATTTAAAGAAAATGAAGGGAGAAATAGCTCTGGGATTTGGATATGGAGATGAAACTGCGCCGTTTAGGGCTTTTTATAATTTTTCAAAAGAGAACGAAAACCTGAAAATACTGAATGGATTAGTGGGAGGAGAGTTTTATGAGCAGGAACAGGCCTTGGCCCTGGCAAAATTACCGGGACGCCAGGAGCTTTTGGGAAAGGCAGTATCTTGCCTGTCCTCTCCTTTATCCGGGATAGTCGGAGTCCTGCAGGGCAATATTAGGAATTTCGTATATTTGTTATCGGAATTACAAAAGGTCAAAAGTTAATATCAATTAATTAATGCAAATCCATGGCAGAAGAAAAAGAAAATCAAGCTACTCCGGAAGCCGACAAGAAAGTCGAGGTTCCAGAGAAGTTTAAAAAACTGGTGGAGGGAATAGAGAGTCTATCGGTTTTGGACCTGGCTGAACTGGTTAAAATATTAGAGGACAAGTTCGGCGTTTCGGCCCAAGCTCCGGTTGCCGCTGCTCCCGCCGCTGGCGGATCAGCCGCTCCCGCTGAAGAAAAGTCATCTTTCAACGTTGAGCTAAAAGGAATTGGCGAAAAGAAGATAGACGTTATTAAAGTTGTCAGGGATATAACCGGCAAAGGCCTTAAAGAGGCCAAAGACCTGGTTGACGCTGCAGCTTCAGCTCCTCAAGTGGTGAAAGAGGGTGTTAAGAAAGAGGAGGCCGAGGAGATCAAAAAGAAATTGGAAGAGGCCGGCGCCCAAGTAGAATTGAAGTAAGAACCTCGCCTAACGGCGAGAACCTTGGTCCGCTAAGGTAAAGATATATATTCTTGGACTAATTATTCGTCTTGAGGGATGGAATCCAATTGAGTCCGGATTCTTTCTTCAAGGTTTCTGGCCTCGTTTCTTACGGGAGAACGCGCTTCGGTAAGAGGCATAATGAGGTCTAGGGATTCATGGAAGAGGTTTTTCGCCTCTTCCATTTTTCTTAGAATTAAAAAGTTTTCAGCCATTAACGCTTTTTCTGCAGCTTGTTGTAAACTGTCTTGGGCTGCCGTCATTTCTTTTGTTTTTTCGTCCCTGAATATCAAGAAGAACGTTGTTAGCAAGAGAGCCAGAATAACCACTAAAAGAACCTTTTTAGACCTCCAGTCCGGAACAGCAATTTTAGGGAGCCGGAAGGGCTCTCTTTTTGTTTTATCTCTTTTTATTTTAGGTAATCGGATTTTTGGAGCAGGAAGCATTAGCCTCGGCTTGGGAAGGGAGGGGATTTTGAGCGCGGATACTTTTAGGGCCGGCAGTTTTATCTTTTTGAGCTTAATCGATATGAACGGATCGACTAGGGATTTTTTAAAAGAGAATTCAGGAAGTTCTTTTTTGAACGTTAAGGCTCTTTTCGGTTGAATATTTTCCGTTGCCGTCATGATGAGGCATACGCCGGAGGCTTGAGAAAGGAGGGGCTTATATTCTTTAATGACCTCCTTAAGGGTCTTTTCGTTGTTTGTTTGGGATAGCCTGGGAAGAAAATCAGCGCTTTTGGAAAGGGTTGCAAAAGCTTCCGCGGTTGTCACCAGCACTTTGTCTTTAGAGGAAAGTTTTCCTGAGGCAATATTTCCAAAAATCCTGGAAGGATCTGATTGTCCTTCAATATTTCCTCCGATATCCAGAAATTCGCCTTGGCTGGCCAGGATTATTTTAATATTTCCGGTTTTAGAAAGGTTAAGAACGGAGTTATTGTAATTAAGCACGGCGAAATTAAGATTTCCCAGCCAGCCGACATTTCCTTTTTTGGTTTGAGCTTTTAAATATTCGTTGCCGGCCGCGAGAGATTTTTTGAAATTGGCTTCCGGGGTTTTCTTAAGTTCAGAGCTGTAATATTCGTTTTTTATCGCCGATGACAGCTCTGAAAGAAAATTAGGCTTGGCGAGAACGGGGCTTCTTAGTTCGCCGGCCATATAGAGGCCGCCTAGCCTTTTTTCGTAAAGGTTTTCCGGTTCGTAAATAAAAGTATCGAAGACTATGTCCTTGTTGGCTTTAGGGTTAAAATGGAGTTCGAATATCTGCATTATTTGACTATTGCCGCTCCGCGGCTTTTTAGATTCTTTTTACGTATTCGCCGGTTTCCGTGTTGATTTCGATTATATCTCCTTGTTCCACAAACAAAGGAACTTGTATTTGGGCGCCGGTTTCCAGTAAGGCACTTTTGGTTCCGCCTTGGGCCCTGTCGCCCTTAACCCCCGGGGGAGCTTCGGTCACTTTTAGCTGTACTTTTATAGGCAGGAAAACGTTTATAATTTCTCCTTCGAATTTAACTGTTTGCACTACCTGGTTTTGTTTCAGAAATTTGGCTTGAGGTCCTATCTGCTCCTCAGATAGCTCAAATCTCTTAGAGGAATCTTTTTCCTCGCAGAAAAAAAACTTTCCCCTGTGGGAATAAAGGAATTTCGCGTTAAATTTGTCCAATTCAGCTTCTTCAAATGTTTCACCCTGGTGAAAAGTCTTTTCAAGCATATTGCCCGTAATAAGGTTTCTAACCTTAGCTTGGAGCACTGGCCTTCTCTGGGCCTTTTTCATTTGGCTGGATTCCAGGACTTCGTATGGTTCTCCCTCGAGAATAAACTGGACGCCTTTTTTTAAATCTGAATACGAGAGCATATCTTTTTATTTCTAGCAAATTCCGGATTTCCGCGCAAGAATTCCTTGAAACCCATGGACTTTTTCCCTTCCGGATGAACTTCTTCCAATACTAATTTTCCGTCTTCCAACCGGGCTTTTAATATCTTAAGACGGCTGGTTTTCCCGTTTTTATTCCAAAAGGTATAAGCTCCCGGCCAGGGGCTGAAGGCCCGAATTTTCCTTTCTATCTCTTCTGGCAAATTTCGCCAGTCTATCTCGCCGTCCTTTCTTTTGATTATTTTGGTGTAAGTTGCCGCCTCGTTATTCTGGGGAACGGCTTTTATTGTTCCTGCCATCAATTGGGGGATTACTTTTAAGAGAAGTTCGCCGCCGATTTCAGCAAGTCTGTCGTGAAGTTCCGAGGCTGTTTCTCTCGGTTTTATTTCGGTTTCCTCCTGGGCTAAAATTGGTCCGTGGTCGATTTGGTCATCCATAAGCATAATGGTTACCCCGGTTTTTTTATCGCCGTCGAGAATAGTTTGCTGTACCGGAGAGGGACCGCGGTGTTTTGGCAGAAGAGAGGGGTGGACGTTGATGCAGCCAAATTTGGGAAGGTTGATTATTTCTTTGGGAAGTATTTTGGAATAAGCTGCAGTAACGATTAAATTTGGTTGAAAGCTCCTTATTTTTTCTTCCGCATCCTTTAATTTTTCCGGCTGGATTGTTTCGATTTCGTGCTTTAAGGCGGTTATTTTTACCGCCGGGGGGGTGAGCTGCTGCTTCCTGCCGCTCGGCTTGTCGGGAACAGTAATCGCCAAAGCCGGCTTATATCCGCCGCCGATGAGTTTTTCCAAAATCAAAGCCCCGAACTTCGGAGTTCCCAT
>CAYXYS010000003.1:0-10127 GCA_964469735.1 uncultured Candidatus Saccharibacteria bacterium | reverse complement strand
ACCCTAGGATTGTTTTTGTTTATTTGTTGGTTCTCCATTCAATTTCCGATTCTTTGCCGGCGAATTCCAGCCAGGTGCCGGTTTCGTCTATGACATACCACTTTCTTTTGGTTTCTGACCAAACCATCGGATTGCCTTGATAAAAAGGTTTTTTGATTATTTCTTTCGGCTTCAGCCTGCCCAACTCCAGCCATTTTTTAAAAACTGTTTCTATGGCATAGTCCAGGTCGCGCGATTTAGCCCACTCTGCCACCACATTGATGGCCTCCTTGGCTTTTTGGACGGAGCCGGCAAGTTCCAGCAGTTGTTTGGCCGGCCTGGTGAATCTAGAATAGATTATCTTCTTCTTTTTGGCGTCTTCTTTTATTTGCTCAAGAGTCAGGCCCTTTGTGTAAAAATAATGATTGACGATTTCCTGTATCGCCGATTCGGTTTGTTCTTTTTTGTTTTTACTCCCCTTAGGGGCTGACGATGCCGCTGCGGATTTTTTTTCTTTTGGCATATTATTTCATTTTAAGGCTAAATTGAGATTTTCGCCACACTTAGGACAATGCCCGTTTTTATCCAGTTTTTGTACAAATAGACTCCTTTATTTTCTTATTTTAACAAAACCAAAGATCAGAATAAAGGTAAAAGTAATAAAAAATAAGGTAAAAGTAATAAAAGCAAAAACAATAAAGATTAAAAACAATAAATGTTAAGAAATGTTAAGATTGTGCCACCATTTTTCGCTTAGGCTGAAAATAATGACAACCTAAAATCTTAATGATACAATAAAGTAATGGCACAAAAGGAAACCAAAGGAATTAATAAAAAAATTTTATTGGCTTTGGCTGCAGGTGCCGTAATAAGCATGGCTATGGTGGCGCCGGGAGTAGTATTAGTTGCAAAACCATTTTTAGATTGGCAAAGGTATGACAAAAGAAGGGTAAGAGAAGCGCTTAAAAAAATGAAAAGACGCAGGATAATAGAGTTTAGAGAAAACAAAAACGGAGAAACAATAATTAAAATTACCAAAAAGGGGAAAGAAAGGGTTTTAAAATATAAATTACAAGATCTAACTATTCCAAAACCCAATAAATGGGATGGTTTATGGCGAATTGTAATTTTTGACATTCCCAATAAAAAGAAACTAGCTAGAGATACGTTAAGGAATAAACTTCAAAACCTTGGATTTTATAAAATCCAGAAAAGCGTTTTTGTTTATCCCTATGAATGCGAAGATGAGATAGAATTTATTAAAGCTATTTTTAATATCCAACAATATGTTTTATTAATTCGAGCCAAAGAAATTGATAATGAAGAATTATTGCACCATCATTTTAATTTAATTTAAATTTTAAAGGGGGTTGGCGTGTCACCTTTTTTTGCCTACGCTGAATTTGGTGGCATTATTTAAATTTAGTGGCATATTAGAATTTACTGAATGGCGAATTTCTGGTATTATTTTCATAATATGAAACAGCGAATTTTTTTTGCGGTTAATCTGCCAGGCGATGTAAAAAAAAAGCTGGCAGACTATCAAAGGAAATGGCCGGAATTGCCGGTCAGATGGACTAAACCCGACAATCTCCATATTACCTTGGAGTTTTTGGGGTATGTCTCTCCGGACGAAATCAGGGAAATAGCCAAAATAGTGGAGGAAACGGCTGCCAGGCATCCTTCTTTTGCTATTAAGCTTAATAAAATCTGCTACGGTCCGCCCGACAAAATGCCGCCCAGAATGATTTGGGCTGAAGGAGAAAAATCAAAAGAACTGGGAGCCTTGAGAGAAGACCTCCGGCAATCGCTGTCCAGCACCCGTTCCGGAGGCGAGTCCGGGGAGAGGGCTTTTAAACCCCACGTAACCTTGGGCCGAATCAGGGCCTGGGATTTCAGGAAAATTGAACCCGAGGAGCGGCCGGAAGTGGGCGAGGAGATAAACTTTAATTTCAACGTAGAGTCCGTGGAAATAATGGAAAGCAAGCTAAAAAGGGGAGGGCCGGAATATTTTATTCTTGAATCATGCCGCCTTCAAAACTAAAAATACATTTTATAGGAATAGGCGGAATAGGGGTTTCCGCTTTAGCCCGCTATTATCTTGCAAAAGGAGCCAGGGTTACTGGCTCTGATTTGGTTTCCTCGGAGATTACCCGGGAATTAAAAAGGAAGGGGGCCGGAGTGCTGATAGGCAGGCATAAGGGCGGCAATATACCCAAAAACGTCGAAATGGTCGTTTATAGTCCCGCTGTGGGAAAAAGCAATCCGGAATACAAGGCCGCTTTCAAAACGGGAGCTGCAGTTTTAAGTTATCCTGAAGCATTGGGGAAATTAACAAAAGAATACTTTACTATCGCAGTATCGGGAACCCACGGCAAAAGCACGACCAGTTCTATGTTGGGATTGCTGCTTGTCAGGGCCGGACTGGACCCGACCGTTATTGTCGGAACAAAGATAAAAGAATTCGGCAACAGTAATTGCCGGGTGGGGAAATCCCGATATCTGGTCATAGAGGCTGACGAGCACTTTGCTTCGTTTCTGCATTACCGGCCCGACATCATCGTTCTCACAAATATAGAAAAGGACCATCTGGATTACTATAAAAATATTGGAAACATCCTTAAAACTTTTAAAAAATACCTTTCCAATTTAAAAAAGGGAGGAATAGTGGTGGCGAATAAAGACGATGGAAATATAAAAAAGGTGCTTGCTGGAACGAACGCACGCTTCTTTTCTCTCGCCCAGCCGGAAGCCAAAAAGCTTAAGCGGATATTGAAAGTGCCCGGAGAACATAATATATATAATGCTCTTGCCGCCTTAACTGCCGCAAGAATATTGAACGTACCGGACCAGGTTTCCTTTGGGGCCCTTTCGTTTTTTAGGGGTTCCTGGAGGAGATTTGACGTCTCTGAAGTCAATTTAAAAGGTATGAAATTTACTTTGGTTTCCGACTACGCCCACCATCCTACTGAAGTGGAGGCGGCTATGAAAGCAGTCAGGGAAAAATGGCCGGGCAGGAAAATATGGTGCGTTTTTCAGCCCCACCAATACCAAAGAACTTTTTATCTTTTCGATGATTTTGTAAAAGCCTTCCGGGCGACTCCGCTAGACAAGGTTATTATTACCGATATTTATGATGTCGCCGGAAGGGAGAACAAGAAAATCAAGAAAATGGTTAACTCCGAAAAGCTTGTGAAAAAAATAGGCATACCCAAAGCAATTTACCTCCCTCGCAAGAAAATTATGGATTTTGTAAAAAAGAATCTTCCCAAGAACGGAGTTTTGGTTGTTATGGGAGCCGGAGATATTTATGACTTGGCGCGCATTTTCCACAAGAAAACGGGTTGACATTTCTTTGGAATAAAAAGAGAATGAAGGTAGAAGACTTAAAAAGGTCGACGATTCTTTATCAATGCATCGATTATCAATTTTATGACAATATTTTACATAGTTTTAGCCGTAGTAGTAGTGGGTGCGGCCATTTATTTCTTGACCAAAAAGAAAGGCGGCCCGTCCGCTCCCAAGAAGCCGGACGGCGGCTCCCAAATGCCTCCTCCTCCAGCTCCTCCAGAAGGACCAACAATGTAAAACTTTAGCCGCGCCTCCGGGCGCGGTTTTGTTTTTGCGTTTGACCGCAGCCGCTCAATTAGTTTTAATAAAATAATGTTCTTTTAAAGGAGGTCGCCATGGAATGGTATTTGGTAGTTGGACTTTGCGCCTTCGCTTACCTCTTCTGCTCCCTTCCCTTTGGATACGTTGTCGCCAGAGCTAAAAACGTGAATATCCAAAAAAGCGGCAGCGGCAACATAGGCGGAACCAACGTGGCCCGGGCCCTGGGATTCAAGTACGGATTTCTGGTCGCCGGCCTCGACGCTTTCAAGGGGCTTTTGCCCATGTTCCTCGCCCTTTATGCGTTTCTCGCTCCCTGGTGGGCGGCCAGCCTGGTCTTTATATTTTCCATGCTCGGAGCCAGGTATTCTGTTTTTCTGAAGTTCAAAGGAGGCAAGGGAGTGGCTGTCTTGGTAGGCAACCTTCTCGCCCTTTTGGGCTGGAAAGCCTTGGTTATGGTTTTCTGCTATTTTCTGGTCGTTATTTTCGTTACAAAGCGCAAGGTGTCCCTGGCCAGCCTGCTTTTCGTCAGCAGCTTACTGGTGCTGGTGGCCCTTTTCCCGGCTCTTCTTTACGTTTCCCTGGCCTTGCCAGTGATAGCCTTTCTGGTTTGGTGGGCCCACAAGGACAATATCAAGCGCCTTATCCGCGACGAAGAGCCTTCCCTGGAACAGCTTCCTGGGTTTCTCAAAAAACTGCCGGACGACGCCATAGGGCTGGCGATAGAAAAGCTGCAGTGGCTTCTTGACAAGCTCAAGGAGCTGGATAAAAGGCCTCGCTGAGGCCTTTTTATTTACGATTTTCTTTTTCGGATATATAATGGAGTCAGCGTGAAAAATGAAAACTTTTAATAAAATTATCAAAAAAGAAACAAAGGGGGAATTCGATTTTATCGACTTAACCGACGAAGTGGAGGAAATAGTCAAAGAGGGGAATATCAAGAACGGCTTAGTTAACGTTCAAACTCTTCATACTACCTGCCCTGTTTTTCTCAACGAAAACGAGCCTTTGCTTCTGGAGGATTTCAAAAGCCATTTGCGCAAAATAGCTCCCAAAGAAGCAAATTACAACCATAACGACTTTACCAGGCGCACGGTTAACGTATGCGAGAACGAGTGCAAAAACGGACACTCCCACTGCCTGGCTATTAATTTTCCTTCCAGTCTGGCCTTAAACTTAATTGAAGGAAAACTTCAACTGGGCCAGTGGCAGAGAATTTTTTTAGTTGAACTGGACAGGGCCAGGCCGCGGCAAGTCCAAATTCAAATTTTAGGAGAATGATATTGACAAATTAATTCAAAGGAATATATTCGAAAGTAGCCTGCACCTTGAGACAAAAATATATATTTTAAGGAGGCGATATGGAGACAGTTGCAGTTTCTGAGGTGGGGAGTAGCGCGGTGGTTAGAGGATTTATACGAATCAAGGAAGACCAAATAGAATTTTTGCAAAAAACCTATAAACAAGCTATGGCAGAAATTGCCGAAGCTCCCAAGAGCAAGATGAGCAATCCCGACACCACAAGGGGGGATAGCGCCGAGAAGGCCGCTCACGCCCACGAGCAGATTAAAGAGGCTGAAGAGTCAATTCAGCTTCTGAAGAATCTTCCCAAGGGTCCGTTTAACCGAATCGGCATGGGCTGCATATTTACCCTTCAATGCGGCAAAAAACGGGAAACGTATCTGATGATACCCAAGGGCGGCGGATGCTCGGCCATAATACGGGGAAGGAAAATCACTTGTATGTCAGTTAAAGCTCCGGTGGCCGAGGCCGTTCTGGATAAAAAGGCTGGGGATAAAGTGAAAATCCAGGAAAAAGTTTATAAAATAACAAAGGTGCAGTAACCTGGAAGGGGCGATATTCAAATCGCCCCTTTTTATTTTAGAAAAAAACTGTTAAGATAATTTAAGGAAAATTCATATGAAAAGAACGCTCAACAGCGAAACACCAAAAAACATAGGCAGCACAGTAAAGCTTTCGGGATGGGTAAATACCGTAAGGTCCCACGGTAAGATTATTTTTATCGACTTAAGGGATTTTTCGGGGCTAGTCCAGGTTGTATTTACTCCAAAGAATAAAGAAATTTACGAGTTGGCCCAAAAACTCAAGCCGGAATGGGTGGTAAGCCTTGAGGGGGAAGTCAAAAAAAGGCCCCAAGGAATGATTAACGACAAAGTGGAAACCGGCAGAATTGAAATTGAGGCCAAAGGATTAAAAGTGATGTCGGAAGCTAAAACGCCTCCTTTCCCGATTGACGACGACGGTTATCAAATCGGGGAGGGGATAAGGATGAAATACAGGTACTTGGATTTAAGGAGGGAAAGAATGAAAAGAAATCTTGTCGTCCGCCAAAAAGTAATTTCCTATATGAGAAACTTCCTTCAGGAAAGGAAGTTTGTCGAGGTGGAAACTCCGATGCTCACCAAATCAACACCGGAAGGCGCCAGAGATTTCCTAGTTCCTTCAAGGCTGCAACCGGGCAATTTTTACGCTCTTCCACAGAGTCCCCAGCAATATAAACAAATGCTCCAAATAGCCGGCTTTGAAAGGTATTTTCAGATAGCCAGGTGCTTAAGAGACGAGGATCCAAGGGCTGACAGGCAGGCCGAGCATACTCAACTGGATATAGAAATGAGCTTTACGGAAGAAAAGGAAATAATGGATTTAATAGAAGAGCTTTATACCGGTCTGGTAAAAAGCATTTTCCCAGGAAAGAAAATTACCCAGAGCCCCTTTCCAAGGATTACTTATAAAGAAGCAATGGATAAGTACGGCACTGATAAGCCGGACCTGAGGAAAGACCTCGAAAGAAAGCCTTCGGCTTCCAACGGGGCAGGTAAAAAAGATTCTAACGAATTGGCATTTTGTTTTATTACAGACTTTCCAATGTTCGAGTGGCACGAAGAGGACAAAAAATGGGGCGCTATGCACCATCCCTTTACCAAACCTCAAAGCGAAGACGCATCGGAAATAAAGAAAAAACCCGAAACTGTTTTAGCCCATCAATACGACTTCGTGCTTAACGGCTACGAAATAGGCGGAGGCAGCTTGCGGACCACCGACTTAAAAATATTATTGGCGGTTTTTGAGGTTTTGGGCCATAAAAAAGAAGACGTTAAAAAAAGATTCAGCCATTACTTTGAAGCTTTCAGTTACGGAGCTCCTCCGCATGGCGGCATAGCTCCCGGCATAGACAGGTTTTTGGCTGTCGTCCTCAATGAGGAAAGCATAAGGGAGGTTATAGCTTTTCCCAAAACCGGCGATAATAGAGATTTAATGATGGACAGCCCAAGCGAAGTTTCCGAAAAACAGCTTGCAGAGCTCCATCTCAAGATAGTTAAAAAGAAAAAATGACCAAGAAGAAAATATTAACTTTTGCGGTTTTTGTTTTCCTTCTCCTCGCTCTGGGAGCGGGGATTTTTAAAGTTACCCTTTTTTTAAAAGACTGCTTTTATTGGGTGGAAATAGCCGAGAATCCTCGGTTAATAGAAGCTGGAATCAGCCGTCAGAGTTTTCTTGAAAATGTCAGTCGGCTCAAGCCTTATCTTAAAAAAGACGCCGAGCCCTTGTCTCTTTCCGCTAAAGCTGCTTTTTCTTTGTTTGTAGGACCAGAAAAGGAGGAAGCGCTTTTTGAAAAAAATAGCCAAGATCCTTTACCCATTGCCAGCCTGACTAAGCTAGTTTCCGCTCTGATAATAACCGATAATTATTCCATAGATCAGCGGGTAGTAATTTCTCCGGAAGTAGCCGCAATGCCGGGGAACGGAGAAGGCAATCTAAAAGCGGGAGACGTTTTTGCGGTTGGCGACCTTTTAAAAATTATGCTTGTGGAATCCAACAACAGCGCTGCCTTGGCTTTGGCTCAAATAGAGGGAGAGAAGGAATTTGTCTATTTGATGAACGCAAAAGTTGAAGATATGGGACTTCAAAGAACCCTTTTTTCCAATCCCACCGGCTTGGATCCTAAAAACGGCTTAATTATCAACCAATCCAGCGCAGCGGAATTGGCTGAAATAGCCAAATTCATAATAAAAGAAAGGCCCGAGATTTTTGAAATACTTTTGATGGAGGAATTCAGCCTTTACAATATAGAAGGGATTCTAAACCACAAGGCGGTAAATACCAATGAATTGTTGGGAGAAATACCGCTAATAATTGGCGGCAAGACGGGAGAGACGCCCGGGTCCGGCGGCTGCTTGCTCTTGGCAGTCCAGGCCCCCAAAAGCAGGGGATACCTGGTTAATGTAATACTTGATTCGCCCGACCGTTTCAGCGAAATGGAAAAACTCATTGACTGGATAAAGAATTCATATCAATGGTAAAAAATACCGAAAAAAAACATTTTTTATTGAAAATATTGCTGGTTTTTTGGGCTATTGAGATAGCCGTTGCCATTTATGTTTTTTTAAGCAATCCGTTTTTAAAAACCGAGAAAGATATTACTGAAAATACCGAATTTAATCCTGTTTTGCTGGAATGGAAAAAGGCTTCTTCGGAAATTCCCTGGGAACCGAGAGATTCCCATGCGCTAATGGAATACAATGGCAGGTTATGGCTGATGGGAGGACTCAACGCAAACGGATACGTGATAGAACCCAATTACGTTGAATACTGGAGAGCTCCCCATTTCAGCGATGTTTGGGTATCCGATGACGGAATTAACTGGGAGCTTGTAACGGAAAACGCAGCTTGGGGGAAAAGAAGGTCGGTCCAAGCGATTGCTTTCCGCGATAAAATTTGGCTGATACCCGGCTGGGGACCCATAGAAGGCCTCAAAAAAGAAGTTTGGTCGTCTGAAGACGGGTTTTATTGGAAGAAAGAAGTGGCAGATGCTCCTTGGCCGGCCAGGGAAGGGCATGAGCTGGCGGTATTTCAAGACAAATTATGGCTGATAGGCGGAGTTGATTACGATAGCAGAAAGACAATGAACGACGTTTGGTATTCGGAGGACGGGGTGAATTGGCTTCAAGCTGCTTCCAGTAATCCTTGGTCGCCCCGATGGGACCATGAAGTAGCGGTTTTTAAAGACAAGCTATGGCTTATCGGCGGCATGGACTTAAACGATAATGTATTTAACGACGTTTGGTATTCGGAGGACGGGGTGAATTGGGAATTAGCCACTAACTCTCCGCCATGGCAGTCCAGGCAGGGCTCTGAGGCTCTAGTCTTTAAAGATAGAATATGGATTTTGGGAAGATTTAACGATGATTACAACGGAGGGGTAAACGACATTTGGTTTTCGGAAAACGGATTTGTTTGGAAAAAAACCAACAAGAATCCTGAGTGGCTGGGGAAAGAGGATTTGGCGGCAACAGTTTTTAAGAATAGAATATGGATAACGGGAGGAATGGACAAAAATTGGCAGTGGCAAAACGATGTTTGGTATTCTCGTTAAAATATTTCAATGTATTTACCCGAAGCGGCAATTGACGTAATTAAAATATTTACTCTTGGCGCGGTAAGTTTCGCTGTGGCTTTTTGGCTTACTCCCTGCCTGACGAGGTTTTTATACAAGCACCGGCTTTGGCGGAAAGAGGTTAGGACTAAATCGGTTGATGGAAAAGACCTCTCATATTTCCAGAAATTCCATTCTGAAGGAGAGGTTAAAACTCCGCGCTTCGGGGGCCTGCTTGTCTGGATAGCTCCCTTAGTGGTGGTTTTGGTTTTTTTCCTGCTTTCCAAAACAGGAATTTGGTGGTTTGAAAAGCTGGATTTTCTAAGCAGGGATCAGACTTGGCTGCCGTTTTTTGCATTACTGGCAGCTTCTTTGGTCGGATTGGCCGATGATGTTTTGCAAATCAGGGGAAAGGGAAAATATATTGCCGGCGGCCTTACTTTAAAGCAGAGGATAATTCTAATGGGTATTATCGGTCTGGTGGGAGCCTGGTGGTTTTTTGCCAAGCTGGGATGGTCCAGTCTCCATGTTCCGGGAATAGGGGATTTTGAAATAGGCATTTGGTATATTCCTTTGTTCGTTATAGTCATGATGGCAACTTATTCTGGAGGCGTAATAGACGGCTTGGACGGATTGGCCGGCGGCGCCTTTGCCGCCATCTTTGGCGCTTTTGCGGGAATAGCCTTATTTTTAGGGCAGATAAACCTGGCTGCTTTTTGTTCGGTTATTTTGGGAGCGCTCCTAGCTTTTTTATGGTTCAATATACCTCCAGCCAGGTTCTACATGGGAGAAACCGGCATAATGGGACTGACTGCCGCTTTAACAGTGGTGGCCTTTCTAACAAACTCTGTTTTGGTTCTGCCGATAATAGGGTTTCTGCTGGTGATTGAAGCGGGCTCCGTTATCTTGCAGCTGCTTTCTAAAAAGTTCCGGCGCAAGAAATTATTTTTGGCAGCCCCCATTCATCACCACCTTGAAGCTAAGGGTTGGCCTCATTACAAGGTAACAATGAGATTTTGGGTCATTGGAGTTATGATGGCAATCATTGGTGTGGCTATAAGGCTTTTAGGATGATGAAAGAGGCGAAACCTCTTTCACTTTTGGAATCGCCAAAGAGGCGATTTTTGGTATAATATATAAGCAT
>CAYXYS010000002.1:0-24843 GCA_964469735.1 uncultured Candidatus Saccharibacteria bacterium | reverse complement strand
GGATAAATATTAAGATAAGGCTTGACCCCGTTAGAAATTAGGAATAGTGTTTTTGGATATGGTTCGGTTTAGGGAGAGGTATGAATATCAAAAATTTCTAACGGGGTTGACTAATTTGCTCGATTCTGATAACATTTTAAATTGTATTAATGGTAAAAGACAAAAAAATCCTCACTCAAGGTATTGTAGTTGAGGCTCTCCCCAGCACCCACTTTAAGGTGCAGTTGGAAGACGGAAGGGTAATCTCCGCTCATTTGGCGGGCAAAATGAGGATGTTTAGAATTAAAATTTTGCCGGGCGACAAGGTGACGATAGAAATGAGCCCGTATGACGAAAATAGGGGAAGAATCGTCTACAGAAGTAAGTGACAATAAAACATGAAAGTACGGCCATCTGTAAAAAAAATGTGCAAAGATTGTAAAATAGTGCGCCGGAAAGGGCGCGTTTATGTCATTTGCAAAAATCCCAAACACAAACAAAGACAAGGGTAATTGTGCCAAGAATAAAGGATAATTATGCCAAGAATAGCGGGAATTAATATTCCAGACAACAAACAAATAGAAATTGCTCTAACTTATATTTACGGAATAGGCCGTACTTTGAGCAGAAAGATTTTAGCTGAAACTGGTATTGACCCTCAAGTCAAAGCCTCTAAATTGGCTGCCGCCGAGATTAACAAACTAAAAGAAGCCATAGAAAAGAATTACAAAATAGAGGGAGATTTGAGGAGAGAGAGGATGATGGCGATAAAGAGGCTCAAGGACATCGGCGCTTGGAGGGGATTAAGGCACATTAAGGGGTTGCCTGTCAGGGGCCAGAGAACAAAAACCAATACCAGGACCGTCAGGGGTAATGTTAGAAAAACCGTGGGTTCTGGGAGAAAGCCGGCGGCAAGCCCCACATAATTCACAATTATCAATTCAGGATGTTTTTTTGTGTTTCGTAATTAAAACCAATGGGAAAAAAGAAAATCATTCAAAAAACCGAAGAAGAGCTCATCAAGGAAAAAGAGGAAATAGAAGCGGCAATGAAGAAAGAGAGCAAAGTGGCATCTTCCGCTAAAACCAAAGAAGGCCGGATTTATATTACTTCCACTTATAACAATACTATTATCACCTTGACTGATCCCAAAGGAAACGTTTTAACTTGGGCCTCGGCCGGAGCAATCGGTTTTAAGGGCAGCAAGAAGTCCACTCCTTTTGCCGCCTCCAAAGTGGCTGAAACCGTTTCCCAGGTGATGGAGAAGCTCGGCATCGAGAAGATAGATGTTTTCATTAAAGGCATAGGAGGAGGAAGGGAATCGGCTATTCGTTCCTTCGGAGCCAAGGGTTTTCAAATATTATCAATTACCGATATGACTCCGATTTCTCACGACGGACCGAGAGCCCCTAAAGTAAGGAGAGTGTAAATATTATGGCAGATTCTAAATGTTCAAAATGTAGAAGGGCGGGCACAAAGCTATTTTTAAAAGGCGAAAAATGCTTGTCGCCCAAATGCCCTTTGACCATGAAGCCTTATCCTCCCGGCCAGAAAAGCAAAAAGAGGGCCAGGCAGCTTTCGGAATACGGGAAAGAATTGAGAGAGAAGCAAAAATTGAAGAGTTGGTATAATCTCGGAGAAAGGCAGTTCAGAAACTATGTTAGGGACATTCTCAAGAAAAGAGGCAGGGTTGAAGATGCCGCTGCTTTGCTTGTGGAGAATCTAGAGAGCCGTTTTGATAACGTGATTTTCAGGCTGGGTTTCGCTTCTTCCCATACTCAAGCTCGGCAGCTCATCAACCACGGTCATTTTCTTGTAAACGGGAAAAACGTGGATATTCCTTCTTATCATGTCAAAATCGGGGATATTATAACCCTTCACCCCTCTTCAGCTAAAAGCAAGTTGTTTTCCGATAGAGCAGCCGATTTAAAGAAACACCAGGCGCCTTCCTGGCTCAGGCTCGACCCCGACAAAAAGGAGGGCGAGGTTATCGGCAAGCCGGTATTGGAGGAAGTTTCTCCTCCGGCCGATATTTTGGCAATTTTCGAGTTTTATTCTCGCTAATCATTAATCATTAGTTAAACAATATGATTCCCTTACCTTCCACTCCCACTATAATAGAGAAGAAAGAAAATTCCGCGGTTTTCAAAGTTGAAGGCCTTTACCCCGGATATGGGGTGACTATCGGCAATTCCTTAAGGAGAGTGCTCCTTTCTTCGCTTGAGGGGGCAGCTATAACCCAGGTAAAAATCAAAGGAGTTCCCCATGAATTCTCTACTCTTCCGGGAGTTATGGAAGATGTCGTGAATATTCTGATTAACCTCAAGCAGCTCAGGTTTAAGCTTTACGGAGAGGAGCCTCAAAAGGCCAGGCTTCAAGTTAAAGGGGAGAAGACGGTCACAGGATCTGATTTCGAACTTCCGACTCAGCTCGAACTTGTTAATAAAGATAATCACGTTGCCACCTTAACCAGCAAAAAAGCGGAATTGGAAATAGAAATACAAGTGGAAAAGGGCATGGGATATGAACCTGTTGAAATGCGCAAGAAGGGAAAGCTGGAAATTGGGACAATTGCCGTGGATGCTATTTTCACTCCCATTAGGAAGGTGAGCTATAAAGTGGAGAATATGCGCGTCGGAGACAGAACCGATTACGACCGGCTGTTTCTGGAGGTTGAGACCGATGGCAGCATTAGTCCCGAGGAAGCGATGGTTACTGCCAGCGAGATACTCACAAAACATATTTCAATAATAGAGGAGGCTTTCAGGGGCGAGGCGGAGATGGCCTCTGCCGCCACAGAGGCTCCGGCCAAGAAGGCAGTAGCTAAAAAGAAGACGGCTAAGAAAACTTCTACAAAGAAAAATGAGGAAAAGAAAAAAAGGAAGAAAACTAAGTAGGGAAACGGGTCAGAGAAAGGCTCTTTTGAAGTCGCTGGTAAGCGCGTTGGTTTTGAATGGAAAAATCAAGATCAGCGAAGCCAGGGCGAAAGAGATCGCCGGCTTAACGGAAAAATTTATCACCATGGCCAAGAAGGAAAGTTTAGCCGCCAGGAGGAATATAGCTGCTCGCCTTTCCGATAGAATAGCTAAAAAACTGATTGAAGATATCGCCCCCAGATATAAGGAAAGGAAGGGGGGCTACACCAGAATTATGAAATTAGGCCAAAGGAAAACTGACGGCGCTAAAATGGCGATAATTGAATTGATAAAATAAGAAACCATGGAAAGAAACACCCATACAATAGACGCTGCCGATAAGGTTTTAGGAAGACTGGCTACCGAAGTAGCAGTCTTACTGAGAGGAAAGCACAAGCCGGATTTTGCTCCGTATAAAGATACGGGGGATTTTGTGGTGATTAAGAACGTCGATAAAATAAAGATTACCGGCAAGAAAATGGCGCAGAAGAAATATTATCGCCATTCGGGCTATCCCGGCGCTCTTAAGGAAACCCCGCTTGGCAAAATTTTTGAAAAAAGTCCCGCAGAGGTTTTCAAAAAAACCGTTGCAGGTATGCTTCCTCACAATAAACTGAAAAGGGAGCAGATAAAGAGATTAAGGTTTGAATAAGCAAGCTTGATTCGCTAATGAATAAACATATAATCTTGAATTAAAATGCCAAAAGAGAAAACGACAACCAAAAAAGCTGCAAAGAAAATAGATAAGAAACCGGCTGCAAAAAAAACTTCAAAGCCTCAAAAACCCCCGAAAGAAGGGCGCTTTTTCGAGGGAACAGGCAGAAGAAAAACCTCTTTGGCTAGAGTTCGGCTTTTTACTGAAGGGGATAAAAGCATTTCTATAAACGGAAAGGACATGAAAGATTATTTCACTATTCCGGAAATGCAGGAGATAATCGTTTCACCCCTTGAAAAGACAAACGCTCTTTCCAGCTATAGGGTGTCGGTAAAAGTTCAGGGCGGAGGAGTGCACTCTCAAGCGGAAGCCGTCAGGCACGGCGTTGCAAGAGCGCTTGTTTTGTTTAATCCCGAGCTTAGGAGCAGATTAAGAGACAAAGGATTTTTAACCAGAGATTCCAGAATGAGGGAAAGGAAGAAATTCGGCCTAAAGAGAGCCAGAAGAGCTCCGCAATGGAGAAAGAGGTAAAGTTTAGCATTAAAGAAAGAGTAATGCTTAAGGAGGTTATTGATAAATATTACTTGGATAGCCAAAAAGACAAAGAGCAGCATCATTTTTACGTTACTGATGCTGGAAAATGCGGCAGGGCCGTATTTTTTAAATTCAAAAATGCTCCTCGCAAGGAAATGCAAGCCAATATACTGAGGCTTTTCGACCACGGGGATCACGTTCACCAGCTGATAATGAAGCCTCTGTTGAGCATGAGAGAGGTTCATGTTGTCGCTTCCGAAGTGAATATTCCTCCCCAGGAAATAATCTCGGGAAGATCTGATGCTATAATCAGCGACGGCAAGGACCTTTACGTTTTGGATGTTAAAAGCATGAATAGCATGATTTTCGACAGGCTGCGCGATCCCAAGCCGGAGAATATAGACCAGTTGCAGCTCTATCTTTATTATTTCAGGGTGCCCAAGGGAATCCTCCTTTACGTTAATAAAAATACCTTGGAATTGAAGGAGTTTATAATTGATCGCGACGAGAATAGAGCTCTTTCTTTAATACGCTCCCTTAAGGAAGTGAAAAAAGATATTGATTCCAATCTTATTCCCGAACGGTTGCGGGACTATCCCTCTAATTGGCAGTGCCGATATTGCCAGTTCCGTTCTTTGTGCGGCAAGGCCGGCCCAGGGAAAGTATCTTGGGGGAGCTTTAAAGAAAAGATTGCCGGCCAGAAAGTTTAATGGCAAGAGAGATTTCTCTTAAATTTTACTCCATTGATACCTTAGCGGCAGCCAAGGGGCTTTTGGGCAAGTACCTGGTGCGCCGCTATCGTTCAAAAAAAATTTCTCTAATGATTACCGATGTCGAAGCCTACATCGGGCAGGATGACAAAGCTTGCCATGCGAGCTGCGGCAAAACCGAAAGGAATAAGACAATGTTTGGAAAGGCGGGCAGATGGTATGTTTATTTCACTTACGGGATGCACTGGATGCTGAATATCGTTACGGAATCCGAGGGTTACCCGGCAGCCGTTTTAATAAGAGGGACAGATAAAGTTTTGGGGCCGGCTCGTATTACCAAATTTTTGAAAATAGATAAAAAGTTTGACGGTCTTCCGGCCAGCAAAAAAAGCGGCCTTTGGATTGAGGATCGAGGCTTTAAAGTAAAGGCATCTGAAATTAAAAAGGCTCCGAGAGTCGGAGTCGATTATGCGGGAGTTTGGGCCAAAAGGCCTTGGCGCTTTTACATTTCAAGGGAGTAAGCCGGAATTTTTATAAAGAGCACCTTCGCTTAAAGTGTATATGGTTTTTTTGCCTTCATCCCAATGCAATTTGGGATTTTTTAATTCAGCCAGGTCGGCCATGTTGGGCTTGTCTCTGTTGTCAATTTCCGCCGCTTTGATTTTATCTCCCACGCTGAAAAGGAGATAATAACTGTCCAGCCAAAAAACATTTTTGATTTTTTCGGAGAATCTGGCTAAGAAAGCAGTATCTCCGGCCGATTTGCCCAAATCATAATGATCCTCAAGGAAAAGCACCCGTATTTCGTAGTCGGTGAAGTAAGCAATTTTTTTCTTATCGGGAGAAACCGAAAAGTCTTTAAAATTTAGCCCCGCTAATTCTCGGGGAAATTCTTTCTCTTTAGGGCCCTCTATTACTTGCAAAATATCAATGGCTTCTTTACTTTCCACTTCTTCCAGCGGCAATTCTTTTGGAAAAAGAATTACGTGTTTTGCCTCAGCGACCTGCCTTTCCTTGATTTCCAGATTTTTTTGCCAGGAATGGTATCCGTCTTTTCTTATTTCTATCTTGTATTTTTTGGGAAGAAGGTTTTCCAAGAGAGCCGAATTAGTAAACATGGACGTCTTTTTTGCGTATTTGTCGTTGATATAAACCTCGGCGTTTTCAGGAAAAACCTTGCAATAAAAAGCTCCGGTTTGGGTCACCTTTTTCTGCTCAAAGTCAAAGCGGTACCCTTGAGAGTAGAGCACCAGGCTGGGAGCGGCCAGTAGAAAGAAAAATACGCAGAGGATAAAAAGAATGGTTCTGGTACGTCTGTTCATGTCTTTGTCATTCTATCTCATTGAGAAAGTAAATTCAACTTATCTCCCAAATATTGCTATCGCTATTATTTGGCGATAGTTTTTGATTTTATGGCATGACTTATGAATTGACAGATTAAAATCAATCTATTATAATAAGCCATCGTACATTAAGAAAGGAGGATAATATGGCAGGGATCGTATATCAATCCGGTCCGGATTATGGTGGAGACAATTATATGTTATGGCGCGAGGAGGGAGAGTTGCCCGAATGTGTGGATATTTTTCGTACAGGGGAATTCATCTGTAATTGCGGCAAACATAAAGTATCGGCTGAAATAACCATTGATCCCCTTGATGGGGGTGACCGAATGGCGCGCACAGTAGCGCTTATTTAAAAGGAGGCGAAAGATGTGGAAAGAGGGCCGGGTGCGTTTTTTCCCAAGAGAGCTGGAAGGGGTGGAAATCGTTTCTCCCAGAATGCGGTTTATGATTAGCCAGGCATTTTCCTCCTAAAAATAAAAAGGCGTTCATAAAGATGGACGCCTTTTTCCTTTAATTGGGCATTTGCCAAAAGGGGTAATTTAACATAGAATAAATAAGCATGTCCCGTTAGAAACAAGTTTCGGGGCATAGGGTAATTAACAATAATAACGACAGATAATAAACATAACTTAAGCCAGGCTGTGCGAAAATAATTTTAAGGATAAAATTTTTTCGCCACTGGTTTCTAACGGGACATGGCAAACCATTTTGTTATCCAAGGGGACAGACCCTTAAGGGGAGTAATAGAAGCCAGAGGAGCCAAAAACGCCGCTTTCCCGATTTTAGCTGCTTCTCTTTTAACCAAAAAAGAATGCATGATTGATAACCTTCCTTTGATTGAGGATGTTTTTAGGATTATAGAATTATTAAAAAGCATGGGCGCCAAAGTGACTTGGGAAGGGGAGAGGTGCATAAAAATAAAGAATTCTCAAATAGACCCAGACCAGATAAGGGGAGATTTGATTGGTTTGTTGCGAGGTTCTGTATTATTATTTGGACCGCTTTTGGCCAGATTCGGCAATGTTAAATTTCCCCAACCGGGCGGATGTATTATCGGAGCCAGGCCTATTGACGCCCATTTGGACGGCTTCAGGCAATTGGGGGTTAAGATAGCCAAAGACGGCAATAAATACCTGCTTTCCGGAAAAGGTTCGGGAGGGACGGTTATTCTTAACGAGTTTAGCGTTACTGCTACCGAAAACTTGATGCTTTTCGCCAGCTTAATTCCAAAAAAGACCGTTATTAAAACAGCCGACCAGGATTATCAGGTGCAGGAGCTGGCAAAGTTTCTTAAAAAAATGGGGGTAAGAATTAAAGGCATAGGCACTCATCAGTTGATTATCGAGGGGAAAAAACAGCTGGACGGAGCTGTCCATAAGATAATGAACGATCCTATTGAGGCGGGCACTTTTATTCTTACTGCTGCAGCCTGTAAAGGAGACGTTTTAGTTAAAAACGTAGAAGTGGATTTTTTAGAGTTGCCCCTGAAGAAACTTAAGGACTTCGGAGTTCCCTATGAAATTTTCGGGAAAACCGTGAGAGTCAGGCCCTGGAAACAGCTGAAGATAGATAAAATACAAAGCCTTCCTTATCCGGGCATTCCCTCCGACCTTCAGTCCGCTTTTGGAGTTTTGGCCACCCAAGCTAAGGGCTCGACTTTAATTCACGATCCTTTATATGAAGGAAGGCTGAAGTATTTGGAAGAATTGAATAAAATGGGAGCGGAAATATATTTCGCCGACCCTCATCGGGCCATTGTCAACGGCCCTACCCAGCTTTACGGCCGTGAATTGGGCTCCTTTGATTTAAGAGGGGGAGCGGCTTTGATAATTGCCGGGCTTATTGCAAAAGGGGAGAGTATAATTAATAATATCTATCAGATAGACAGGGGATACGAAAAAATAGAAGGAAGGATGCAGAAAATCGGAGCAAACATTAAAAGGGTAAGTAATTGAACGAGCGAAAACCAAGCACTCAGTTTTGTTATAATAACTTATATCTGGAAATATTAAAATTAAATATTTATTGGGTACAGAGGCTACTTAATTAAGCCAAGTACTCGGTACTCGTAAACTCGTATGTTTGTAAGAAAAATAGGCATTGATCTTGGAACCTGCAATTCACTTGTTTTCATTCCTAAAAAGGGAGTGGTTTTAAACGAGCCTTCGGTAGTGGCCGTATCAATGGATGAGAACAGAATATTGGCAGTGGGAGAGGGCGCCAAGGAAATGACCGGCAGAACTCCCGACACCATTCGCGTTTATCGTCCAATGAGGGACGGCGTGATAGCCGATTTCAGGGTGACCCAGGCGATGCTCGGTTATTTCATAAATAAGGTGCTGGGGAGCTTTAAATTCTTAAAACCGGAATTAATGATATCCGTGCCTGCCGGCATTACTTCTACCGAACGGAGGGCGGTTATTGAGGCTGCCGTCAACGCCGGGGCTAAAGAGGCGTTTGTCGCCAAAGAGCCCATTCTAGCCGCTATCGGGGCCGGTATTCCAATTAACGCCTGCTCCGGCCACATGATAGTGGATATCGGCGGAGGCACTTCCGAGGTAGCGGTAATTTCTCTGGGGGGAATTGTTACCGCCAGTTCGGTAAGGATAGCCGGAGACAAAATGAATTTCGCCATATCGGAATTTATCAAAAAGAAATACAACTTGGCCGTCGGCGACCAGACCGCAGAGGAGATAAAGATAAAGATAGGGACTGCTTTGCCGGAAAAAGAAGAGAGAGTAATTGAGGTTCGCGGAAGGGATTTGGTTCTCGGCCTTCCCAAAACAACAAAGATTTCTTCAAACGAAGTTTGCGGGGCTATATCAGAATCGCTGTCGGACATCATTCAAGTCATAAAGCAAGTGTTAAGGGATACTCCTCCCGAGCTTTCCGCTGATATAATGGATAAAGGAATGGTTATTTCCGGGGGAGGAGCTCTTTTAAGAAACATAGACGAACTTGTTGCTCAAGCAATTGGCATTCCCTGTTTTATCGCCGAGGACCCTCTGCTTTGCGTGGCTAAGGGAACGGGCGTGGCTCTGGAAAATTTGGAAATATACAAAAAAAGCATTATGAGCAAGCGGTAAAATATGACGGCCGCATCCCAAAAACAATGGCAGTTTCTGCGCAAGTCCGCTGAGCTTGGGAAAGTCGCCCACGCTTATTTATTTTACGGCGGAAACTCCAAAGAAAAAAAAGAACTTGCTCTGGAATTTATTAAACTGGTAAATTGCGAAGGCATAGAGAAGCCTTGCGGGGTTTGCCGGTCCTGCCGGGCGATAGGTAAAAACAGTTCGCCCGATTTCTTTTTAATAGAGCCGGAGGAGGGGGAAATAAAAATAGCCCGCATCAGGGATCTTCATTCGCGCTTATCTCTTCGCTCCTATTCTTCTCCCTACAAGTCGGTGCTGATAAATGGAGCTCACACTCTTAATTGGGAAGCTCAGTCGGCTTTCCTTAAGCTTTTAGAGGAGCCCAAAGGAAAGACCCTATTCATCCTTTCGACGGATTATCCCGAAAGGCTTCTGCCTACAATAATATCCAGGGCCGAGCGGCTTCGCCTTTATTCGCCTCCGGTTGAAATTTCCGGAAACAAGGAAATGGAAAAAATCGTTTCCGGTTTGGTGGCCGTGAGCAAAAAGAGCCTTTCCCAGCGCTTTGTTTACGCAAAAAAATTGGCCGAGGACTCCGAAAATATTAATACGATTCTGTCGGTATGGCTGACATATTTTAGAGAGCAGATGCTGGAAAGCGCCAGCGGAAAGGAAACGGATTACTCTTTAGATAGGCTGAAGGCCATTCTTAATTCAATACAAAACACCAGCCTTCTGATTTCTACAACTAATGTTAATCCAAGATTGGCTTTAGAGGTTCTAATGCTGGAATTATAGGCGAATTTTTGGTATATTTAAACAATATGAACTACAAAGACATAATCGAAAAAATCAAACCCGAACTGGAAAAAGTCGCCAGCTTTTTTTCAGGAGAATTATCAAAAATAAGGACGGGAAGGGCTACCCCCTCTCTGATTGAAGATATCCTGGTCGATATTTTCGGCCAGAAAATGCCGGTAAAGCAGCTTGGAGCAATTTCAGCTCCCGAGCCCCGCCAGCTGGTAATTCAACCCTGGGATAAGTCTTACGTGGAGCCTATAGAAAAAGCTATTTCCCAATCTAATCTTGGAACCTCACCCGTGGTGGATAAAGATGTTATCCGAATTAATTTACCAACCCTTACCGAAGAATACAGGAAAAACCTCATTAAGCTCCTTTCGGAAAAAGAGGAAGAGGCCCGAAAAACAATAAGAAGGTGGAGAGAGGAGGCTTGGGGGGAAATTCAGGAGAAGACCAGAGAGGGAGAGATAAGGGAAGACGACAAATTCAAAGCCAAAGAAGAGCTTCAGGAGATGGTTGACGAATTTATCCAAAAGATCGAGGATTTGGGCGAAAAGAAAAGAAAGGAGGTTACCGAATAATCTATTGCTATGTTTTTAACCTTTTTCATTGCTTTTGCAAGTTTAATAGGACTGATGGTAATTCACGAATTCGGCCATTTTATTTTGGCCAAGAAGTTCGGAACCGACGTTGAAGAATTCGGAATTGGCTATCCGCCTCGGATATTCGGAAAAAAGATAGGGGACACCGTTTACTCCTTAAACTTGATTCCCTTCGGAGCCTTTGTCCGCATTAAAGGGGAGTCGGGCGGAATAGAAGATTATCGCAGCTTCATCGGCAAGCCGATGTGGCAGAGGATGGCAATAGTACTCGGAGGAGTAGTATCTTTTTGGCTGGTTTCTATAATTCTTTTGTCCGTGGTGGCAGGCGCCTGGGGCCTTCCGACCGCCGTATCCGACGAAGCCGAAGGATTAGTGGATCCGAAAGTAAAAGTTTATTATCTTGTTCCCGAATCTCCTGCTATCCGGGCGGGTGTAGAGCTGGGTGATACGCTGCTTGGGTTTGAAAAAGTGAGCCAGGTGCAGGATTTTATTAAAGAGCATGCCGGAGAGGAAGTAACGCTCAATATTCAAAGAGGGGGAGATATTATTGAAAAAAAAGTGACAGTAAGAGCCTCTTATCCCGAAGAGGAGGGAGCTATCGGTGTGGGTTTAACTAGGGTCGGACTCGATCGGTCTGCCTGGTACGAAGCCCCCATTGTAGGAATTCGGGCTACGGGCGAGCTTACCGCCAATATAGTATCGGGATGGGTGATGGGACTGAAGAGCTTATTTGGAGTAATAGAATTACCGGCGGGCATGAGTATGGATTTGATGGGTCCGGTGGGAATTTTCAATTTATTGGGAGAATACTTTTCCATGGGAACCAATTATTTTTTGTATTTGATTTCTTTGATAGCTGTGGCTTTAGCCCTTGCTAATATATTGCCGATTCCCGCTTTAGACGGAGGAAAGATTGTTTTTCTTGCCATTGAAGCTTTAAGGGGCAAGCCGATTAATAGTAAAATAGAAAACAGGATTTCCGGCACTTTTTTCGTGCTTATTATCTTTCTGATGTTGTTTGTAACAATTAAATTCGATATACCAAGGCTATTTTAATTCATCCAGTTAAATGGCTTTGCCAATTTTTATAATAAAAATTATTTAACGGGATAAATGCTCCAATCGGAATTACTGGCTAAAGTTTCAAAAGAGGTTCCCAAGGACGAAAAAAGCGTTAACGCTCAGCTTTTAACAAGGGCCGGTTTTATCTATAAGGAAATGGCGGGTGCTTATACCTATTTGCCTTTGGGATTCCGCGTTTTGAGGAAAATTGAGAATATAATAAGGGAGGAGATGGAGAATATCGGTGGAAAGGAAATTTTAATGACCATTTTTCAACCGAAAAGCCTTTGGGAAGAAACCGGGCGCTGGTCCGGCGGCGTGGGAGATATAATGTACAAGTGCGATGATGAAGGAGAAATAGGGCTTGGCCCCACCCACGAGGAAATGCTTACCGATATTGTCAGGCATTACGTCAGTTCTTACAAGGATTTGCCTCAATATATTTTCCAAATCCAGACGAAATTCAGGAAAGAGCTCAGGGCTAAGTCCGGACTATTGAGGGGAAGAGAATTCTCCATGAAGGACCTCTACAGTTTTCATGCTACCAAAGAGGATTTCTTGAAATATTACAAAAAAGTGGCGGCTGCCTACATAAAAGTATTTAAAAGATGTGGCTTAAGCGCATTAATGACTGAAGCCAGTGGCGGAGATTTTACCAAAGATTTTACTCATGAGTTTCAGGTTTTAGCTCCCGGAGGAGAGGATACGGTAATATATTGCCCCAAAAAGCATTTTTCCCGCAATCAGGAAATTGCCGCCGATTTGCACGGCGGCCAAAAATGTCCGCAGTGCGGCGGGATATTGAAAGAAGCCAAGTCCATAGAGGTGGGGAATATTTTCCCTTTGGGCGATAAATATTCTAAAGCCATGAAAGCTTATTTCGTCGACAAGGACGGCCAAAGAAAGCCGATAATAATGGGCTGCTATGGCATAGGTCCGTCGCGCACCATGGGGGCGATTGTAGAAATTCATCACGATGAAAAAGGAATAATATGGCCCAAGGAGGTGGCGCCGTTCAGGATTCATTTGCTTCAAATAGGGAAAGAGAGAAGGGTGGCGAAAGCTGTAAAGGATTTCTACCGCAGTTTACAGAAGCAAAATATAGAAGTATTATATGACGACAGAGAGGATAAGACGCCGGGAGAAAAATTTGCCGAAGCCGACTTAATAGGCATTCCTTGGAGGGCGGTTATCAGCGAAAAAACCCTTAAGAAAAACAGCGTTGAGCTTAGAGAAAGAAATAAGAAATCATTAAGATTGGTAAAGATAAATCAGGCCGCTAAATATGTTAAATAAAGCATTTTCATTTTTTTCAGAAGATATAGCCATTGATTTGGGAACGGCCAATTCCCTGGTTTACGTTAGGGGAAAGGGGATAGTTTTAGCCGAGCCTTCCGTCGTGGCGATCAATCAAAAAACCGGGCAGGTGTTGGCAATCGGAGAAGAGGCCAGGAAAATGGTAGGCAGAACTCCCGCCCACATTGTTGCCATTCGCCCCCTGGTTAAAGGGGTAATTTCGGATTTTGAAGTAACCGAGCAAATGATAAAGTATTTTATCGAAAAGGTCAGCAAAAAGAAATTCGTTCTTTCTCCCAGGCCGAGAGTGATAATCGGCATTCCTTGCGGCATCACCGAAGTGGAAAAGAAATCCGTCCAGGACGCCGCAAAATCCGCCGGCGCCAGGGAGGTTTATTTAATAGAGCAGCCCATGGCTACGGCCATTGGAGCCCGCTTGCCCGTCCAGGAAGCCGGAGGTAATTTCATTGTTGATATCGGTGGGGGAACCTGCGGCGTGGCGGTAATTTCGCTCGGAGGGTTGGTTATAGCTAAAAACCTCAAGGTGGCAGGAGACAAGCTCAGCAACGACATTATTTATTTCAGCCAGGAGGAATACAAGCTTTTGCTCGGAGAAAGGACTGCCGAAGAAGTTAAGATAGGAATAGGGTCTGCTTATTCCCTTAAAGACAAAAAGGAAATGCCTATTCGCGGCCGTAATCTCGTTACCGGCCTTCCCGAAGAAATAATGGTGACCGACGCCGACATTAGAAGGGCCATGGAAAAATCAATCAAGCAGATTGTCGATACGATTAAAACCACGGTTGAGGAAACTCCTCCCGAGCTTCTCGCTGACATTATGTCCAGGGGTATTTATTTGTCCGGGGGAGGCGCTTTGCTTAGGGGTTTGGATGTTCTGATAAGCAAAGAAACAAAGATTCCCACTAAAATAATTGACGACCCCCTAACCGCCGTTGTCCGGGGAGCGGGCATGGTTTTGGAAAATCTGGATGAGCTCAGAGAGGTATTGGTAGATACCGATCAACTTGAGCCTCCCAAGTAAGGTCAAAGTATTTATGCTTAACAAAGAAGAAGTTCAACACATCGCCGCTCTAGCCAGGCTGGAGTTGAGCGAAAAAGAGTTGGAGAAATACCAAAAAGAACTTTCTTCGATTTTAGATTACATAGAAAAGCTCAGAGAAGTCAGCGTTAAAGGCGTTGAGCCGACCAGCCATCCTGGAGGATTGAAAAATGTTTTTAGGGAGGATGCGGAAAGTGGGAAAGACGGGGAGACGGCGAGAAAAATGATAGAGTCGGCGCCGGGGAAAAAGGACGGCTACGTGAAGGTAAAGTCCATATTAAAACGGGGCAAATAATGGGAATCCAAAATCTTACAATCAAAGAGGCCAGAAAAGGATTGCTGGAAAAGGAGTTTTCCGCTGTCCAGCTAGCCGAATCTTTTTTAAACAGAATAGCCAAAACAGATAAAGATATTTTTTCTTATTTAACCGTTTTTACTGAATCTGCTTTAGATCAGGCCAAAGCGGTTGACCAATTGATTTATCAGGGAAGGGATATTCCTCTTTTAGCCGGTATTCCCTGCGCCATAAAAGACAATATTTTAATAAAGGGAGAAAAATGCACCGCAGGTTCGAAGATACTGGAAAACTATTTTGCTCCTTATTCGGCTACCGTAGTTGAAAAATTAAAAAAAGAAGGAGCTGTATTTTTGGGCAAAACCAATTTAGATGAGTTCGCCATGGGTTCCTCCACGGAGAACTCCGCTTTCGGGCCCACTAAAAACCCTCACGACACAGAAAGGGTTCCCGGCGGCTCTTCCGGCGGTTCGGCAGCTTCGGTAGCGGGAGGAATGGCCGTTTATGCGTTGGGTTCCGATACCGGCGGCTCCATCCGCTTGCCAGCCTCCTTTTGCGGCGTGGTTGGCATGAAGCCTACATACGGCACCGTTTCCCGATACGGCCTAATCGCTTTTGCCTCTTCTTTGGATCAAATAGGGCCGTTAGCGAAAACGGTTGAGGATGCAGAAATAGTTTTCAGGGCTATTTCCGGAGCAGATCCCCTTGATTCCACTTCCGCGCCTTTTGAGTATCACCAGACCAAATTGGGCATTAAAGGTCTTAAAATCGGGGTTCCCAAAGAATATTTCGTAAGAGGCATGGAGCCGGAGGTGGAAGAGCTGGTGAGAGGGGCTATTAAGAAATATGAAGAAATGGGAGCTAAAATAATAGAGGTTAGCCTTCCCCACACCGAATACGCTCTGCCCGCTTACTACATCATCAATCCCTCGGAGGCATCAGCCAACTTAGCAAGGTTCGACGGAATAAAATACGGATTTTCAGATCGGGATGCAAAAGATCTTATAGAAGTTTATTTAAAAAGTCGCGGGGAGGGTTTTGGAGCTGAAGTCAGGCGAAGGATAATGCTGGGGACTTATGCTTTATCCGCCGGTTATTACGAAGCCTATTATCTTAAAGCTCAAAAAGTCAGAACTTTAGTGAGAAATGATTTTGACAATGCTTTTAAGAAAGTCAATGTATTAATGACTCCCGCCGCTCCTTCCCTTCCTTTTAAAATAGGGGAAAAAGTCGATGACCCTCTTTCAATGTATTTAACCGATATCTATACCGTTTCGGTTAATTTGGCCGGTTTACCCGCCCTTACTCTTCCTATAGGCAAAGCAAAGGGCTTGCCGGTAGGGCTTCAAATAATAGGCAAATCATTTGAAGAAAATACAATTTTCCAAACAGCTAAAATTTATGAATATTAATTTCAATGCCATACTAGACTTACTTACTTCTCCCGAAATACAGGCCAACCTTTTTCCCGTCAAGACGGCCTTTTTCATAATTTCCGGGCTTATGCTGCTCTTTATTATTTTTGCAATACTCAACACCCATTATTTCCAATGGCTGATTTTTCAGGATACTATGGAGTTTTTAACAAGAAAGCCCTTCGGAGCTAAAAGAATGACCAGGAATTGGAAGAAAATAAATCAGCGCCTGGAAACCGGTTCGGAGTCGGAGTACAAGCTTGCCATTATCGAAGCCGATAAAATGCTCAGCGACGCTCTAAAAAGGATGGGTTATGAAGGGCCAACCCTGGAAGAGAGGCTTGATAAGCTGACTTCCGCAACGCTCCCCGGCATAGAGGATTTATATAAAGCTCACCAGCTGCGGGACAGCATAGTTCACGATCCCGACTACGTTTTAACCATTGACGAAGCTAAAAAAACTTTAGAGGTTTTTAAAAAAGCCTTTACGAATTTACAGCTTCTTTCTTGACTCTCATTGAAGTTTGCTGTAAAATAGAACTCAGCGCCGTGGAGGAGTAGTACCTCGGGGGTCTCATAAGCCCCAGGCCCCGGTGCAAATCCGGGCGGCGCAACAAATTATAGGGCCGGCGTAGCTCAGTGGTTAGAGCGGAGTCTTCATAAGGCTATGGTCGCAGGTTCGAATCCTGCCGTCGGCACATAAGTTTGTTAAAAATATATGGATGAATTTAAATTATCGATAGCTATTCTTTTAGTGACTCTGCTTGTCGGAGCAGGTGTAGGGATAGCAGTCTATCAAACAATTTTCAACTTTGCAAAATAAGGAAAAATAAATAAGGACCCATGGTGTAGCCCGGTTTAACACGCCTCCCTGTCACGGAGGAGATCAGGGGTTCAAATCCCCTTGGGTCCGCATTGTAATTTTGAGTACTGGAAGTACTAAAAAATTTCAATATTTGATACCCGAAAGGGAAGTAAAGACTCCCTTCCGAAGGAATCCTTCGGGCAACTCTCCCCTTGGGTCCGCATTGTAATTTTGAGTACTGGAAGTACTAAAAAATTTCAATATTTGATACCCGAAAGGGAAGTACCTGATCGAGCTTGAGAAGAGGTTGCAAAAAAAATGAAATAGGCCCCCGAAGAAGATGAAAAAAAAGAAAAGGAGAGGGAGCCAAGTTTGCCGAAAGATTGGCGAAACAGGATTTTAAAATAAAGACCGAGGTTAATCCCCGGTCTTTTTCTTGATTTTTCCTTTATATGGAGTAGAGTTTAGTTAGTAATTTGAAAAGGAGGCGACGATGGAGAACCTAAAGGACATGTTAGCAGAATCGGGCGTTTTTCTGAAAGGCCACTTTGTTTTGTCTTCTATGCGGCACAGCGACGAATATCTGGAGAAGACAAGGATATACAAAAACCCCGTAATACTGGACGATCTTTGCTGGGAAATAGCTCAGGAGGTTGTCCTGCCCTTCAGCGCCGCCGAAGGAAGGCGGATCGAAGTCGTGGTGGGGCCGGCCATGGGCGGCATTATTCTGTCCAACCGGGTTGCTTACCATTTAACCGAGCTCTACCAAGAAAACGTGGTTTCTCTTTTTACCGAGAAAGACGAAAAAGGAAAACAGGCCCTGAAAAGAGGTTACCTTACCGATATTCCCGGCAAGAGAGCGCTTATTGTCGATGACGTCCTTACTACTGGCCATTCGGTCAGGGAAATAATGGCGGAGATTATCGACAACGGAGGAATTCCGGCCGCTGTGGGAGTAATCTGCAACCGCGGCAACGCCCAACCGGCTGACTTCAACGACCTTACTTTAATAAGCCTGCTGGATATGGAAATGAATGACTGGAGGGAGGGGGAGTGCCCCTTGTGCAAAAAGAAGGCTCCGATTAACCCCTTTGTTGGACGAGGAGCCGAATTTTTGGCTTTACACCCCGAATATCCGCGAAAATAAGGCAAAAACACCCCTTTTAGGGGTGTTTTTTTATCCACAGCCCAGGCTTGATCCCGGCTTTAAAATGAGGTAAAATAAGGATAGAATGGATTTAAAAAAGCTTAAAAATAACGCTGAAAAGGACATAAAGGCGGCAGAAGATTTAAAGAGCCTCCAGGAGCTTTTCAAAAAATATCTGGGCAAGCAGGGCGAGCTTACCCAGATTTTGCGTTCGCTTAAAGATTTGCCGAAAAGAGAGAGAATAATGGTGGGTAAGGAGGCCAATGAGGTGAAAAATTCTTTGTTTTTGGAATTCGATGAGCGGGAGGCAGAATTAAAAGAAAGGGAAATAAAGGCTGCACAGGAAAAGGAGTGGATTGACGTCACGGCTCCGGGCAAAAAGATTTCCACGGGCAGTTTGCATCCTTTGACTTTAGCCAGGCGGAAAGCGGAAGAAATATTCCAATCAATGGGGTTTGGGGTGGCTGAGGGTCCGGACATAGAAACCGAATGGTACAATTTTGATGCTTTAAATATTCCCAAAGACCACCCCGCCAGGGACGTCTGGGACACCTTCTATTTAAAAAACGGATTTCTTTTAAGAACGCATACCAGTCCGGTTCAGGTAAGGTATATGGAAAAAAATAATCCTCCCTTGAGGATAATAGTTCCCGGAACGGTTTACAGGCATGAAGCCACCGACCCTTCCCATGAGTTTCAGCTTCAGCAAATTGAGGGGCTTATGGTGGACAGAAACATTTCTGTGGCTAATCTGAAAGCTATTGTGGGTGAGTTTTTTAAGAGGTTTTTTGAAAAAGACATTGATTTCAGGCTGAGGCCGGATTTCTTCCCTTTCACCGAGCCGTCTTTTGATATAAGCATTACCTGTCTGGTATGCAAAGGGAAGGGCTGTCCCGTTTGTAAGGAGTCCGGATGGCTGGAGGTTGCGGGAGCAGGCATGGTTCATCCTAACGTTTTTAAAGCCGCAGGATTGGTGCCCGGACAATGGCAGGGATGGGCCTTCGGATTCGGATTGGAGAGGCTGGTTATGCTCAAGCATAAAATTAACGATATTAGGCTGTTTCGTTCAGGAGACTTAAGATTCTTAAAACAGTTTTAATCCTCCAATAAATTCAAACAAGCATGGTTTTTTCATATAACTGGCTAAAAGACTACGTAAAAAATATGCCCAGGCCCGAGAAGCTGGCAGAGCTTTTAACTATGCATTTTGCCGAGGTTGAAGAGGTTAAAAAAGCCAGAAACGACTATGTTTTAGATATAGACGTCAGGCCCAATAGAGCTGCAGACTGTTTTTCTCATTTGGGAATAGCTCGGGAAATTTCAGCCATTATCGGCTCCAAACTTCAATTGCCTTTGGCAAAAGTCAAAGTTTCAGCCGGTGTTAAAACGGGTGACTTTGTTAAGGTGGAAGTAAAAGACAAAAGGGCTTGTCCCAGGTATGTGGCCAAAGTTGTCGTCGACGTTAAGGTGGGGCCCTCGCCCAAATGGCTCCAGGAAAGACTAAAGGTTTGCGGATTGAGGCCGATTAATAATATCGTCGACATAGCTAACTACGTTATGATTGAAACCGGCCAGCCGCTGCACGCTTTTGACAGCGATAAGCTTAAGGGCGGTAAAATTCAAGTTAGGTTAGCCAAGAAGGGGGAAAGCATAGTTACTCTTGACGAAGACAAATTTGATTTGGAGCAAAGCATTTTAGTCATAGCCGATGAGCAAAAGCCGGTAGCTATAGCCGGCATTAAAGGGGGAAAAGAGCCGGAAATAGATAAGAAAACCAGGGCGGTGATAGTAGAGGCTGCTAACTTTAATCCTCGCATCATCCGAAAAGCTTCTAAGAAGATAGGGCTAAGGACGGACGCCTCTCTTAGATTTGAGCACGGATTGGACCCAAATCTGGCGGAATTTGCGGTTAATAGGGCCGCTTACCTGATACAGAAGGTCGCCAGAGGCAAGGCCGGCAATGATTTCATCGATATATATTCCCAAAAGAGCGTTCCTTCGAGAATTAAGCTGGATTTGAATTATTTAAACAATCTTTTGGGTTTGGCAGTTCCCAAAACCAAGGCCGCGCAGATTTTAAAGAAATTGGATTTCAAGATTATAAAAGAGAGTCAAAAATCTCTCTTAGTGGAAGTGCCGACATCCAGGCAGGATGTTTCTTTGCCGGAAGATCTAATCGAAGAAATAGGCAGAATTTACGGCTATGAAAAAATACCTGTTGCCTTCCCGGAAGTTTCTCTGATTCCGGGCAAGAGGAATGACCGTATTTTCTGGGAGAATGCGATTAAGGATATTTTGAAAGAAGCCGGGTTTGTGGAAACTTACAGCTATTCATTTGTCGGCGACAAGGAAGCCAAGATATTTAAATATAAAAACGACGAACTGATAGAGGTGCAAAATCCGATTAGCTTGGAGCAAAAGTATCTCAGGCCGAGCTTAATACCCAATCTACTGGCTGCAGTTAAAAAGAATACCAATAACTTTTCAGATATACGAATATTCGAATTGGGAAAGGTCTTCGAGAAAGCCATGGCCTCCAAAGACAAAAGCCAGCTGACGGGAGCGGCCGCGGGTCGGGATTTTTACGAACTCAAAGGAGTGGTTGATCTGCTTTTACACAAACTGGGCATTAGTGAAATTTGGTACGACGACTACAAGGCCATTCCAGAGCAGAGCAAAATATCCATTTGGCATCCCAAAAAATGCGCGGAGATAAAAATCGATGGAACGGGAATAGGCTTTCTGGGGGAAATATCCCCCAAGCTTCTGCAGCAGCTGGAAATGCCCGAAAAAATGGTTGTTTTTGATATAGATGCGGAGGCCTTAATAGATTCTGTTTCCTGGGAACACGAGTTCAGGCCGATTTCCAAGTTTCCGGCAGTAGTCAGAGATTTGGCGGTTTTAGTGCCCAGAAAAGTCAAGGTGGCCGATGTTTTAAATAAAATCAACAGCGCCGGCGGAGGGCTTGTCAGGGACGTGGACATTTTCGACATTTACGAGGGAAACGAGTTGCCTGGCGGGAAAAAGAATTTAGCTTTTCATATTATATACCAAGCTGAAGACAGGACCCTGAAGTCGGACGAGGTCGATAAAGTTCAGCAAAAAATAATTAAGGCCCTGGAAAAGAGTCCGAGCTGGCAAGTGAGAAAATAAATAGCGGACATATAATTTCAGATTAAAAATAATGCCTCAAAAACAGCAAAAATCGATAAAACCAAAAGCAAAAAAAACAAGGAGCGCATATGAAGCCAAGGACATCTATGTATTGGAGGGTTTGGAGCCGGTCAGAAAAAGGCCGGGAATGTATATTGGCTCTACCGGGAGCGAAGGGCTTCACCATTTAATTTGGGAATGCGCCGATAATGCCATCGATGAATTTATAGTGGGATACGGCAGCCATATGGAAATAGCTCTTCTGCCCAACAACAGGGTGAGAGTAACGGACGACGGAAGAGGAATTCCAGTTTCAAAACATCCCCAAACCAAGAAATCAGCTTTGGAAACGGTAATGACCACTCTGCACGCGGGGGGCAAGTTCGGAGGAGAGGCTTATAAGGTTTCCGGCGGTCTTCACGGCGTGGGAGTTTCTGTTGTCTGCGCTTTATCCAGCTGGATGAGAGTGGAGGTTTGCAGGGACGGAGCAAGATATGCCCAGGAATACTCCAAGGGAAAGGTTAAAACTAAAGTTAAAAAAATCGGCGCTTGCAGGCAGAGCGGAACGACGGTAATGTTTGAACCGGATTCGGAAATATTCAATGACGCTAAATTCGACCTTAAAAGGATTATTAATCATCTTCGGCAGCAAGCCTATCTAACCAAGGGGATTCGGATTTATATAAAAGACGAAAGAAGCGTCCCCCAAAAAAGCTACGGATTCTATTTCGAGGGAGGAATACGCTCTTATATTAAATATCTCGTTCAAGGAGCCGATTTGGCTCATCCCACTCCTTTTTACGTTAACGGAGAGAAAGACGAGATGATAGTAGAAGCCGCTTTCCAGTATACCAGCGAGCGGGAGGCCTACGAGGAAAGCTTTGCCAATAATATTTTTACCGGCGAGGGCGGTACCCATTTAACCGGCTTCAGAACCGCCCTTACCCGTTCTTTAAACGATTACGCCAGAAAAAACAATTATATCAAAGGCGATGACAGCAATTTCACGGGTGATGACGTAAGAGACGGCTTAACTGCTGTGGTTTCCGTAAAAATTAGGGAGCCTCAATTCGAAGGGCAGACCAAAGCCAAGCTCGGCAATCCGGAAGCTAAGGTAGCGGTGGAAGCGGTTTTGGCCGACGGGCTGGACGACTTTTTGGAAAGAAATCCCCAGGACGGCAGGGCTATCATTGAAAAATGCTTGCTGACGGCAAAAGCCAGAAAAGCGGCCAAGGCGGCAAGGCAAACAGTTCTAAGAAAAGGCGCTTTAGATGGCTTGGCTTTGCCCGGAAAACTGGCCGACTGCACATCCCGGAAGCCGGAAGAGTCAGAGCTGTATATTGTTGAGGGAGAATCGGCCGGAGGCAGTTCCAGGCAAGCCAGGGACAGGCATTTTCAGGCTATTTTGCCTCTGCGGGGAAAAATACTTAATGTTGAGCGGGCAAGGCTGGATAAAATACTTTCCTCCAAAGAAATCAAATCTTTGATTATAGCTTTGGGAACAGCTATCGCCGACGATTTCAGCATGGAAAAGCTGAGATACCACAGAATAATTATTATGACCGATGCCGATGTTGACGGAGCCCATATCCGCACCCTCCTGCTGACTCTTTTTTACCGCTATTTCCATCCGATAATAGAGGCGGGCCATTTATATATAGCCCAGCCGCCTCTTTACAGGATTCAAGCCGGGAAAAGGATAGAGTACGCCTATACCGAAGCGGACAAGGCGGAGATTCTCGCTGATATTTTGGGAGAGAAAAAAGCGGCTGCAGCCGGAATCAAGAAAAAAGGAAAAGCAACGGCTCTTCCTATCAAAGAAGAAAAAGTAGCCGGAGTCAGCGTTCAAAGGTACAAGGGTCTCGGCGAAATGAATCCCGATCAATTATGGGAGACTACCATGAATCCTCAAAACAGGATACTTTTGAAAGTTGATATTGACGACGCCAAGGAGGCGGATAAAATGTTTGATACCCTTATGGGCGACGAGGTTTTTCCGAGAAAAAAATTCATTCAAGCTCACGCCAAGACAGTTAAAAATCTAGATATTTAATGGCCGGTAATTTCGACAAAAACGGAGTACTAAAAGCAATGATGATAGCCTTAGTGGCCACCTTGGCGGGATTGGCGATTTTGGGTTGGCAGTACCGTCAACTGGAAGATAAGCGATTGCCCGCCTTGGAGGAGGAGTTAGAGAGGCAGAAAACGGAAATAGAGAGGACTTCCGCTCAAAATACTCTGGGAGAATTTATGACAGCCAGGATAGAGGAAAACGAATCGCTGGCCACCCTTTATTTAACCGAAAATGCCGTAGAATTGGAAAGAGCCGGCCGGTTTGAATTGTTGAACGGCTACGATGGATATCGCGTTTTAAGTTATGAGGAGCTTGAAAACGGCGGTTTTCGCTTTGCCGTGGAAGTTTATCTTGCCGAAAGAGGAGAGTTCGTCGAAGTAATCACTTTAAGGAAAATTTTAGACAGTTATTATGTAGATTCCGTGGAGCTGGCCGGATAATTAAGCCAGCTTGACTTCAGCCGTTTATCTGGTAATATAAAGGTTGAAGGCCCCAAAGGGGCTTTTAAAAAACTTGAGTGAAACGAAACCGAGCACTCAGATTAGTATATAAATTTAAAAAGTAATAAGCACAGGCATCCGGTATTAGTTATACAGATATTTTAACTATACTGAGTGCTCGGTGCTTACTGCGTTCGCATGTTAGCAAAATTAATAACATTCCTTAAGGAAGTTAAAATGGAGGTGAAGAAGATTAACTGGCCGGACAGGCAAAAGACTATCAAATACACGATGGTCGTTTTGGGCATTTCCCTGGCAGTGGCCCTTTACCTTGGGGGATTGGATTTCCTTTTTACCTTACTATTGGAAAAATTCGTTATATAAAATGCCAAAGCAGCAAGTAGAACAAACCAAGAATTGGTACGTCATCCACACTTATTCCGGATATGAAGAGTCGGTGGCAAAGAATCTCAAACAAAGGATTGAGTCTTTGGGTATGGAAGATAAAATATTCAACGTTATTGTTCCCAAGGAAAAGAAAATTAAAATAAAGGACGGTAAAAGGAAGGTAGTTGAAGAAAAGATATACCCCGGATACGTGCTGGTGGAAATGATAGTTACCGATGATTCTTGGTACGTAGTCAGGAATACCCCAAATGTTACCGGATTCGTCGGAGCGGGAACAACCCCCGTGCCCGTTTCCCTTGAAGAAATAACCACGCTTAAAAAGAAGATGGGAGTAGAGACGCCCCAATATAAGATTGACGTTGAGATTGGGGATGCGGTGAAGATAACCGACGGACCGTTTAAGGATTTTGACGGAAAAGTCGCCGAAATCGACCAGGAAAGGGGAAAGGTAAAAGTTCTGGTTAATATGTTCGGAAGAGACACTCCGGTAGAGCTGGATTCGTTGCAGATTAAAAAGATTTGAGCGGTAGCGAAAACCGAGCACTCAGTTTTGTTGTGGTAATCTTATTAAAATTTAAATTTTATAATTAATTATTTGTGCACCGAATCATTCAGTTAAACTGAGTGCTCGGTGCCCGTAAACTCGCATGGCCAAACCAATAAAAGCAGTTGTAAAATTACAGATTAAGGCGGGACAGGCGACCCCGGCCCCTCCGGTGGGTCCGGCTTTAGCTCCTCACGGAATAAATATTTCCGAGTTCTGCCAGAAGTTTAACGATGCCACTAAAGACAAGCAGGGTTTCAAGATTCCCGCAGAAATTACGGTTTTTGAAGACAGGAGTTATGATTTCAAGTTAAAACAACCTCCCGCCTCGGAACTTATAAAAAAAATGGTCGGCATTGAGAAGGGATCTGGAGCGCCCAACAAGACCAAAGTGGCTAAAATCAGCAGGGACCAGCTTCGCCAGGTGGCCGAACAGAAGATGGAAGATTTGAACACCCAGGACATAGAACAGGCTATGAAGATAATTGAGGGAACCGCCAAAAATATGGG
>CAYXYS010000001.1:0-30074 GCA_964469735.1 uncultured Candidatus Saccharibacteria bacterium | reverse complement strand
GAATAAAGATGAAATAAAGTATCTTATAGGCAAATCCCAGCAGAAAGGCTTGACTCTGGTACCCTTGAGGATGTATACTAAGGGGGGTAAAATAAAGCTGGAAGTCGGAGTGGCAAGAGGAATGAAAAAAGCCAGTAAAAAGGAAATCCTCAAAAAGAGGGACATAGACAGAGAAATAAGAACCTACAAGCGCAGTTTATAGAACCTTGATTCGCTAAGGAAAAGATATATAATCTTGAATTAGACAGAGAATTGAAGGCCAGAGGATAAAATTCCCCCGTTTTGGAAAAACAGCGAGCCTTGCTCGCGTTAGAAACCGAAGGTGTCTAAGGCGCAGGGGGGTCGGGGGAATTTTTAGCAAGGGGATGAACCCGATTCGATGGAGGGATTCTTTAAAACAGGGCAGGCAAACTTTAGAATATCTGGCAAGATGTTCAAACAACCCGCTTTAGCAGTAGCTTAAAGCCATCCGAATTACCGACTCTCGATAGGTAATAAGGGTGCCATATTATCGAGATAGCCGGTCCTTTTCGCCTCAAAAGAACCGGTAAAACAATCGAGGCTAGGAAAAATGAAATTTTGTTTGTTTGGTATTCATCTTTCCGAAGCCATTAAACAAACTAAGCCTGTAGAACTGTCTTAAAAACCTTTCAGACGGGAGCTCATTACTCCCCATCTCCACACCGTAATTTTCGGAGGCCACAATTTGCAAAAACCATTAATAAACAACCAAATAAGGGCTAAAGAGGTAAGGCTGATAGACGAAACCGGGCAGCAACTGGGAGTCGTGAGGCTGGAAGATGCGCTCTTGAAATCCCGGGAGCGCAATTTAGATTTAATACAAGTAACCGAAAAAGTAGATCCCCCGGTATGCAAAATAATGGACTACGGCAAATACCTCTACCAGCAGAAAAAGAAAGATAAGGGTGCCAGGCCGAAGGGAGGGGAAATAAAAGGGATTAGGTTGAGTTTTAATATTTCCGAACACGACATGCAAATGCGGGCAAGGCAAGCGGAAAAATTCCTGAAAGAAGGCGACAAAGTCAGAATCGAAGTCAGATTAAGGGGCAGGGAAAAAGCCCTGGGAGACCACGCTAAAAGTAAGGTTAATAAGTTTCTGGAAATCCTTCAGGCTGTTATCCCCCACAAGGTGGAAAGAGAATTGAAGAGAGAGCCGAGAGGAATGTCAATGATTATTTCCAAAAAATAATAACCTCGCCTATCGGCGAGAACCTTGATTCGCTAAGGAAAAGATATATAATCTTGAATTAATCATGGGAAAAACAAGAAAATCGATAACAAAAAGGTTTAAGATAACAAAGAACGGCAAAGTGCTTCGAAGGCCGACGGGACAAGACCACCTGCTTTCCAAAAAAAGCGGGCAGTTTAAAAGGAACCTCAGAAAATGGATAGAGGTCCCCGCAGTCGAAGCTAAAAAGATAAAAAAGCTAATTCATGGTTAGAGTAAAAAGAGGAAAACAAGCCAAAAAGCATAAAAAGCATCTTTTAAAGCATGCTAAGGGTTTTAAGTGGGGCAGAAAGAATAAATACAAATTGGCCAAAGACGCCCTGCGCCACGCCTGGGAATATGCTTACCGCGATAGAAAAACCAAAAAGAGGGATAAAAGGCGACTCTGGCAAACTAAAATTAACGCTGCCTGCAGAGCCCAGGGAATTTCTTACAGCAGATTCATCAACGCCCTAAAGAAAAACAAAATCGAGCTGGATAGAAAGATAATGGCCAACTTGGCTGAAAACAAACCCGAAATCTTCGCCAAGATAGTGGAAAAAGCAAAAGGATAAAACTTTACATCAATAAAAATCTCCATCTTTACAGGATGGAGATTTTATTTTTCTTAAAAAGAGGGGTATTGCGGACATTCTCCGGTAAAGCAGCCGAGGCAGAGATTTTCTATCCTTATGGGACTTTCTTCTCTTCTCTTGGCGTTCTGTATCGATACTATCGCTTCGGCAAAATCCTCGACGCCATTGAAGGCCAATGTTTTGACCCCTAGTATTTTTCTTATTTCATCGACAGAATGGGTAGCGGCGATCAATTCGCCCCGCCGGGTAATGTCGAACGGGCAGGGATGCTTGATTAAAGGCGTTTCTATCATGAGATGGACTTCTTCCGCTCCGGCTTTCTTGATTATGAATATCCTGGCCAGAGTCTGGTTGCCCTCGACCACTGAATCGTCCACCATCGCTATCTTTTTCCCTTTGACCGCCCACGGCATTATCAAAAGCTTGTTTCTCGCCCTTTTGGCTCTTTCTTCAGATTTGAAGGGAAGAAAGCTTCGGCCGCCTGCCGATAGGTTAAAATCGAAAACGCTTTGGTAGAGAATCCCAGATGCCTGGTGAAGGCCTTCGGCAGCCGAATTTCCCGACATGGGAAAGCCGGAAATAATGTCGGCTTCGGGGCAAAACGGAGCCAGCTTCCTGCCGGCGACATTTCTGCTTTCTCCCACCCAGATGTCTTCCATAATTGAAGACGGCCTTGCCCAGTATCCGTATTCGAAACTGCAAATTTTAAGACCGGGACTGGGAATTTGCTCCAACGTTTTAAAACCGTTTACTCCCACGGAAACTATTTCTCCGGGGCGAATATCCCGGATCAACTCCATGCCAATGTGCTCCAAGCTGGCTGATTCGGAAGCAACGGCGCAGCCCATTCTCTCGTCTTCGAGAAAACGGCCTGCGATCATCGGCCTAACTCCCAAAATATCCCTGGCTGCAAAAACTCCTTCCATAGTCAGCAATACCAGACTAAAGGGGCCTTTGATATTCTGGTAGACTTTCTTCAGTCCTTCTAAGGGATTGTCTGCGGAAGCAATGATTCTAGCAAAAATACTAACATCGGATCCAACCAAATAGGGAGATTTTCTCTGGAGCTCTTCCCTGTTGGCGATCTTCCCGTCAAAGGCCAGAGCAATGGGGCCCATCTTGGTTTCTTCAATTCTGGCGGGTTGGGGGTTGTACTGGCTGACCTGGGCGATAATCTTTTTGGGGTCTTTCAATTTCAGCCCTTCCTTTTCCAAAAAAGGCGTTATTTTTCCCCTGTCGGCCTCCCTGATAATTTCATCGCCTTGGATGACAGCAAATCCGCCCCATTCGTCTCCTCTCGGCTGGATAATACCTATGGCGTCCGTCATCTCGCTCCAGCAATTCTTATTAACCTCAATTCCAAGCACTCCTGACATTTTCTGCCTCCTCTTTTTAGTATTTAAAGAACAATTCTGGCGTTTTTAACTGAAACGCCGTCTCTTTTTAGTAGCGCGATTTTTTTCTTTTGTCCACCCCGATAGCTCCCGACCCTGCCGTCGGACATGATTACCCGATAGCAAGGTATATTCCTTAAATCTTTATTTTTATTCAAAATGTTGCCGACTGCTCGGCAAGCCCTGGGTTTCCCGGCCAGCTTGGCTACTTGGCGGTAAGTCATAACCTCTCCTTTGGGAATACCCCTCACTACTTTATACACTCTTTCTTGAAAGGAATCTATCTGCTTTTTTGAGGATTTCTTTGGCATTATTATATGTTAATTGCTCTATCGCATCTTCATATGGAAGCCACTTGAAACCGATGTGCTCGCAAGACAGCTTTACCGATTTTCTTTTGCTTTCGGCCAAAAAGAAAGTAACAAATTTCATTATGTTTTTTCCTTTGAATTTAAAAAAATACTTCATCGTTTCTTTGAAACCGGGCGAAATGCGCAATTCCCTTATTCCGGTTTCTTCTTTGACCTCCCTTTTGGCGGTATCCACTATACTCTCCCCTTTTTCTATCTGCCCTTTTGGAAAATCCCAATGGGTCCGGTCCCCCCGGAATCCTGGGTAATGCAAAAGAAGATAGTATATTTTACCTTCTTCTTTTCTAAAAACAATCGCTCCGGCAGATTTTTCTATAGGCATGTTTTATTAAAAAAATTAAGAAGTTCGGCCACCGGCCTAACATTAAGAATGTCTTCTTTTTCCGCCCATCCCCTCCTGGCCTGAGCTATCCCGAATTCCATATATCCCAAATGGCCGATAAAATGGGCATCGGTATTGATAACCATTTTCACCCCTGCCTCTTTGGCCCGGCGGATATTCTGGTCGTTCAAGTCCAGTCTTTCAGGATGCGAATTTATTTCCAAGGCCACATTGAACTCCTTGGCCGCTCTCAATATTTTGTCGAAATCTATTTCGTACTCATCCCTTCTTTTGAGAATCCTGCCGGTCGGATGGGAAATAATATCGACATTGGGATTTTTAATTGCTTTAATTATCCTTTCAGTCATTTCTTCCTTCGACATCTTGAAGTTGGAATGAATTCCGGCGATGACAAAATCCAGCTTCCCCAAAGAATCGTCTCTGATATCTATTGAGCCGTCTTTGAGAATATTGGTTTCCGCTCCCTTTAAAATGCGGAAGTTTTTCTGGATACGATTGAGTTTATCTATTTCTTTATTGCGTTTTTCCAGCTCTTTTTCGTCCAATCCGTTTTCGATTTTAAGGAATTTAGTGTGGTCGGCAATCCCCGCATACCGATAACCCATTTTTTGAGCGACCCTGGCAATATCCTCAATGGAATCGGTTCCTCCGTCCCAATTGGAATGAATGTGAAGATCGCCTTTAATATCGCCATAGCCTATCACTTTGGGAAGCTCGGCTTTGAGAGAGGCCTCCACTTCTCCTTGGCCTTCTCTTATTTCAGGAGGCATCATTTCCATTCCCAGCGCCTTGTATATGCTTTCTTCCGTTTCCCCGGCTATTCTCTTTTTCCCCTTGAAGAGCCCATACTCTGAAAGCTTCATGCCTTTTTCCATGGCCACTCTGCGGACGGCGATATTGTGCTCTTTGGAGCCTGTGAAATACTGAAGAGCCGAGCCGAACTGATCTTTTTTAACAACCCTCAAATCTATATCAAAACCCTCTTTTACTCTTACCGAAGACTTGGTATTTCCCTTTCCCCAAATCCTTGCCACTTCCGGCTGAGAGGTAAAAAAATTCATCACTTTTTTCGGGTTCGAAGATATCGCCAGTAAATCGGCGTCCCCGATAGTTTCTTTCATTCTCCTGGCAGAGCCGGCGACAGCCAACCTTTCAACTTCTTTGAATTTTTTAAGTTTATCTTCTATTATCCTGATTCTGGGAATAATCTCATTTAACAGAAAACGGCCCTTGCCCCTTTTTAAAAACTCTATTCCCTCAAGGATGTTCTGCTCCGTCTTTTCTCCAAACCCCTCCAGGCCGGCAATCTTATGAGCTTTTGCCGCCTTTTCCAGTTCTTTAACGTTCTTTATCCCCAATTCTTTCCATAGTTTCTTGGCTTTTTTGGGGCCCATACCCTCGATTCGAACAATTTCTCCTATATCAAAAGGAAACCTCTTTTTCAGCTTCTCATATTCTTTTATTTCCCCTTTTTTAAGATATTCCTCTATATGCCGGGCTATGCTCTCCCCTATGCCAGGCAATGCTTTTAAGGATTTATGCCCCCCTTTACTGTAAATATCCTCAATATCTTCTTCGAGACCTTCTAACATCCCCGCCGCTTTTTGATAAGCGTAGGGCTTAAATTGCACATCCTGCATTTCCAAAAGCTCGGCCATTTTGTATAGGATGTCTGCTATTTCCTGATTTTTCATAATTTTAGAATGGCTCCTCTTTCGAGGGGACCGTTGGGATAAAATGGTTCTTTTCGAAAAGATGCTTGCGAATCAGCAGCAAGGTGAAAGTAGAGGCCAAACCAAGAACGCTTACCAAAACGAAAAGCACCTTGAACCCCAAAATCATGGCTAAAAAGCCGCCGAAAGCGGCTGCAAAACCGAAGGCAAGACCGATTCCCGTGCTGTTAACGCTCCAAGAAAAAGCTTCCCATCCCTTGTCGATGTGGCGCGTAAAAATGCCGGCCCAGGAGGGAATCACGCAAGCCATAGCCAGGCCCCTTACAAACTCAAGCATAAAAATATGAACTATTTCGGTGGATATGAGATAGCCGAGAGGAATCAGGTTGGCAACGAACATTCCTATTATCATAAACTTAAAGTCGTCTTCCTCTCCTTTTTTTACGTCGACAAAATGGCCGATAAACAGCTGGGCGACGGATTTTGTCACCCAATAAGTTGCGGCGATAAATCCTACCACCGCCAAAGACCCGCCGCTGATATGCTGGGTTATGAAAATTGCGAATATCGGGCCTATCAACCCCCATCCGGCTTGAAGAAGGAACTCGGAGACTATTAGTATTCTTATAACCTTATTGATTCCTATCATTGCTTAATGATACTTCTTGCGGAATATTTCTAAAAGCGCAGAGGTTATTTCCCCACTAAATTTTCTATCTTCTTAAATAAAAAGGTTTGCAAGAGCCCGATTCCCAGCCTCAAGAAAATTATCAGCCCCACGATGGCGAGAATAATTTCAGACCCCCTTTGGATCATAGTGAACGCGGGGGCCATTCCAGCCCCAATGCCCAAGGATGAAAAGGAAAAAGCCTGAATAACTTCGTGGGTTCCCAGAGCCGCGGGAATAGGGATAAAGAGCGCTATGTAATAAAAGCCGAGAATGGAAAGGGCCGGCAAAATGCCGATAGTTTTTCCCAAAAACAGAATCAGCAGCCAGCATCTGAGCCAGGTCACCCCCACTCTTAAAAAAGCCAAGGCCAGTCCCTTCCAAAAAGCTTTTTTGTTAAGGCGGAAAAAACTGAATATTTCCTTTTCTATCTCCAAGACCTCTCCGTTTAAAAACTTCCCCTTACTTATTATCCCCGAGAAAAACCTGGCAATGCTTTTTTTTCTAAAGCTTTGAAGATAGAAAAAACCCGTAATCAAGGTAAGGCCTAAAATGACGGAACCAAGTATAACGGCCATGTTTTTCGGAGGCAATCCTATCTTTAAAAGAAAATAGGCCACACCGGCCAGTATCACTATCAAAAAAGAGGTTCCTTCCAAAACCTTGTCTATTACAACCGAAACTATCCCTTTTTTCCAAGGAACCCCGAACTTTTCTTTGAGAATATATCCTCTGAAGATTTCTCCCCCGAAAACCAGCATAGGGAATAAATAAACCAGAGAAAAGCCCGCCAAATAGGGGGCAGTTAATTCTCTGTTGGAAATATTATATCCTTGGCTTTTAAGGATGACCTTCCACTTCCACATTCCAAAAAAAAGCATCAGAGCGGTAAGTGAAAGGATGGCTACTCCCTTCCAGCCTGTAAACAAATAAAAAGCGGACCAAATTTCTTCCCAACCAACGAATCTGACCACTCCGACCAAAAGAGCGATCCCGACTATTAGGAAAAGAAAGAATAATAGAATCTTTTTCATTGTTCCGCCGCTTTATTGAGGTCGTCTAAGAGCTTATTTAAATCGACCTGGTGGAGTTCGGCTCCCTGCTCAATAGTTTCTGCCTGAGAGGCCGGACAGCCTATGCAGTAAAAACCGTGCTCCATAAAGACCACAGCGCTTTTCGGATACTTTTGGATGACCTCGTTAATGGTCATATCCTTGGTAATTTTGACTTCTTTTTCCATGAATATATTGTAGCCCAACGGTTAAAAAATACAAATTAAAAGGGACCGCCGAAGCAGTCCCTTTTTTGTTAAAGTTTTGAAGAATTATCTCTTCCTTACAGATGAGATTGAGTTTGCGGCCGTTGTCTAGGTCACCACTTTCCGACTCCGGGGCCAGCCGGACTGATATAGGTAGCTCCCGAGCCACTCTCCACTTCCTGGATGATGGCGAAAGCGGACCAGATAACCGGGCCGATCTCGATGCCGTCGGCAGTATACCATATTCCGTTATCGGCGTAGGCATCGGCCGGGGCGGCGACGATCTTACAGAAATAAGTCCAGTGATCTTTGCCCTGGCCGCCGCTCTGATGGTTGGTTTCCCAGGCGCCGGAACCGATGTAGCTGTCGTAGCCGTAATGCCGGTCGAGCTTACCGTCACCGTCGCGATCCTTGTTACTTAACCAGGCGTCATTCCATTTCATGACGAGCTGGTCGTCCCTGTACGGCCAGGCAAAGTGGCTTTCAGCTCCGGGATTTTCGGCTAAGTACGCTTCGGTATCGCCATCGTAGGGCGGAAATCCAGCGGCGCCGAGGTAAACGTTGGCGTAAGATCCCCTGAACATATGGCCCTGGTAGTTGTAACCGTAGGGGTCGTAGCCCACCTGGAGGGGTTCCCCTTCCAGATAGTGGCCGGCAGAGTAGGTCAGCACGCCGTCTTGGATGCTGACGAAGTCTTTATTGGGGCTGGCCGCGGAGGCCGGCGCCGCGAACAGGGCGATGATCAACGCAAGTACTCCTGCGAGAAAGAATACCTTTTTCATTTTCATTCCTCCTTTTATTTTCTTGGTGTTCGCTTGTGGTTAAATCAGCTCAATTCTTCAAACCTCCTTCTTTAAAAAATAAGGTGCAGAGAAGCGAAAAAAAATTGCTTCAGATATAATATTAATAGAAAATAGGGCCTCTGTCAAGCTAAGAATCCTTGCGGCATACCGCCCTGAAGGAACACTTAAAAATCCTTCCGTACAGTCCCCGCCATTCCCAGAATTTCACTGACAAAGCGTTTTTCTTTAGATTATCCCTAATATCTTCCTCTTCTAATAAGCTGGCCGGATTATCGTACCATCTATAAAAGGGATTCATGGGAATTATCTTAAAAGACTTCCCAAGGGGTTCTTTTAATATTAAATATCCTCCGGGAGCCAAAATCCGAGAAGCCTCGCTCACCGCTTTCTGCCACTCTTTTATGTGATGTAAAACAGCGGACACCAGCACCACGTTAAAAGAGCTGCCGGGGAAAGGCAGGGAGGCGGCATCTAGCTTCCTTATTTCAACGCTATCCAATCCTTCCTTTTCGGCTAATTTCTTCGCTTCTTCCAGCTCTTCATCGTCCAAATCAAAAGCCACTATCTTTCGCGGATGAAAATGCTCAATAATAATCGGCAATGAATATCCCCTGCCGCAGCCGACTTCAAGGACCTTCGGAAATGGCGGGAGAGAACCTAAAAGCGAAAATAAAGGCGGCAATTCTTTCCGATGAACCATTCGGTTTATCGGCTGTTTGAAAACCTCAATCAAAGGTTTTAATAATTTTTTAAGAAATTCCATCTTTAGAAAACTGTTTTTCCAAAAAACTGATTACTTGCGCCTTTATTTTCGGAGAATCCCATCTGTAGGAATTATTGTGCCCGGGAACCACTATAGCTTTTCCTAAAGGCATTGGCCGGCCTTTCAGTCTGGATAGCATCCATTTCCCCAGCCCGCGGAAAAAAGCTCCGAACAACAGCTTGCTATTGCAATAAACCAGGACGTCTCTTTCGTTGTTAATATCAATGGTTTTGTCAGAATGAAAATGATCGGAATAAAAAGGAACTCCCACCTTTATAGCCAAAACAGACGACCTGTTTTCGATGTGCTTTAATGTTTCGTCTACAAAAAAAGCTCCCATCGAAAGGCCGGCCAGTATTACTTTTTTGTCTGGATTCTCTTTTAAGAATTCGTTAATCTGCCTGGCCAAATGTTTAGACTGCGAACTAAAATAATTAATTATCTCTCTGGTTCCGCTTAATTTTCCTAATATGGTTTCTTTTGCCCGCTGATAAGGGATAACGGCTGACTTATACCCCCAATTATTCAGCTGCTCCTGGATTCCCAAAACAATGGTGCGAAAATCGGTTTCCTTTTCCAGGGATGTATATCCCCATCCTCCGGAATTGAAAACGATTATGCAGTCGGGAAGAGGAGTAATTTCCACAAAATTCCGGAATTGATATTCTTTCTTTCTTTTGAATACGGGCATGACGCTGCTCAGCCAAGACAAAAAGTTCCACCATATGAAAAGGCAGGATAAAATGAATGCCAAAGCTTTTACTTTCTTCATTGAACTATTATGGCCTATCTTCTATGAACTTATCAACCGATTTACCCCCGATAATGCTCTCCATTGAGGTTTGGCAATGTCCATTAGTTCTTTTTTTTCTTCCGGAGCCAAGCCTTCCTCTTTGAAAAAAGCTACGGAACCGTATCCCACTACCCGCGCTTTGCCTCCTCTTAAATCCCCGGAGTTAGTGTATCCCAACACCCGAGCCTTGCCGCCGAAATTTCTTGTAATCTCCATTAAGGCTTTTACCGAATCCCTGGAGCACAAAAAAGTCTGGGCATCGGGAATATTCTTTTTTTTCAATTCCGCTATGTTCTTATCTAATATTTCCGTATCCAAGCCTTCAATCGCCTTCAAGATAGCTTGGTCGGCTTTCTTGGCCTCTTCGTAGGGAGGATAATGGGATAAATCCGAAGAAGCGATTATCAAAACCTTTTTTCCTTTTATGATGCCGAAAATGGCTTCCGCCAGTTTTTTCCAATCCCTATCCTCCGAGCCTATTACTATCGGAACAAGCTTAAACCGGCCCAAGGCTTTTTGGACAAGGGGCAGCTGGACTTCTATGGTGTGGTCGAAAAGATGGGCAGATTGCCTGGAAACAAATCTCTCCGAAGAAGAAATTATTTTACCGGCCGTTTCCTTGTCCACCTCTATCTTCCCAAGCGGAGTCTCCCACTCCCCTTCCGGCCATACGGAAACCCCCTCAAAATACTCGTAATGGGAATCGGCTAAAACGATGACGGTATCAAACTTATTCCCTTCAACGGCTTTTACCCCCAAAGCGGCAACTGCTCCTGAAAAAACGTAACTGGCATGAGGCAGAAGCAACCCAAAAACTTCTCCGTTTATCCGAGGAGACGGAGATTCTGCCATCAATCTATTGAGTTCTTCTTCCAATTCTTTTTTATCTTCGGGGTAGAACTGGCCTGCCGCCGAAAAGGGCCTTATTTTGGCTTTCTTTTCCATAACCGGTTATTTTAATCAAAACAGGAAAAAATGGAAGCTTAGTAATTTAAACAAAAAAGCCCTATCACTTTTTCCAACCGCCCTTCTTCTTCCAGAGAATCCTCTTTGCGAATATTAAAAGTTCTCGTGGCCTGCTCGGTCTTGTCGATAATGAGCTTAATCCCCCGTTCTTCTATCGCTCTTTTAGCTTCCTCTTCTACTTCGCACATGCCCGCCTCTCCGTTGCCGATTACTATAACTTCGGGGTTTTGCTCCAAAGCCGGCAAAACGTCCTGCAACTTTATTTTATAATCTTCGTCTCTCTTCCACTCCGAAACCTCATCGTCCCATCGGACTTGCACGTCGCAGTCATAGTCTTCTCCGTCGATTGTAATAAGGCCGAGCTTATATTCTTCAATCATACCCGGTAGTAGAAATTCGGCAGTTGTTTTGACTCGGTCAAATTGACTGCCGCATTTAATTAATAATTGCGTTTTTACAATATGTCATCCCTGTAGTTTAATCCACAACTTTAAGGGTTGTCGAATTTTCACTACCGGGCACAATCAAAACAAAGTCTTTTGCCTTATTTCACCCCTCTCCTCGTTTTTGGAGAATATCTTCACTTTTCCGTAGACGCCGTCGTAGCCTGGCTCCACTTGGACTTTTCCCTCCCTAACGCGGACCACCCCTTCGGCAATTTCCGGACCGGCTGCCTCAGCCAAATCTTTTCTATCAGCCGAAAGCAATATTTCAAATTCGCTGCCGATATTTTTAATCAAGCTGTCATATTCTTTTCCGACCCTAAGGCTGCCGGCTCCGACTCCAAGAGCTTCTGCAATAATTTCTTTTAGGGGAACCAAACTTTTAAAAGGAACTGCTCCTTCCGGCTTAAATCCTTCGGGCCTGTCAGCCAGCTCTTCCACCCTGTTCATCACCCCTATAGTTAAAGGCCTGCCGCAAACCGGGCAGGTATTGTTGTATTTTTTTGATTCTTTGGGAGAAAGGCTGACTTCGCAGGCGCGATGGCCGTCGTAATGGTATTTGCCCTCTTCCGGGAAAAACTCCACCGTGTAAAGAAACTTATCCGGACTTCCTTCTTTTATGGCTCCGGTAATTTCGGGATAGCTCAAGCCCACGTCAAAAACATTAGCCTCCCTGCCTATTTTCGGGGGGGAATGGGCATCGGAATTGGAAATCAAGGTTATTCTGTCTAGAGCTGAAAGCCGCCAATTCATGGCCGGATCCGACGACAGTCCTGTTTCTATAGAATAAATATATTTTGAATAATCGCCGAAGCACTCTTCCATCGAGTCAAAGCCGGACTTGGAACCGAATATGCCGAACCACGGAGTCCAAGCGTGAGCCGGAATAACCAGGCAATCTTTAGAGGCCTCCCAGCATATTTTAGCCAGCTCCAAAGCATCCAATCCCACAATTGGCCTGCCGTCGGCTTTAAGGTTGCCTATCTGCCCCAATTTGGCGTTTATTTTCTCAACCGCTTCAAAGGAAGGGGCCAGCACGATAATATGAATTTTCCTTACCTTGCCGCCCTTGCTGTAAATGCAGCTTATCTCAGCCGTCAGCATAAAGCGGGTAGAGCTAGGCATCTCTTTTAATTTAAACAAACCGGTTTCGGCTGGCTCCAATTTTTCTCTTAAATTATTGAACCACTCGGGATGGGTGAAGTCGCCTGTTCCCAAAAGTTTTATCCCCTTGACTTTGGCCCATTTGTCCAGATTCTCCAAATCCATGTCTTTGGAGGTAGCTCGAGAATATTTAGAATGCAGATGTAAGTCGGCAACCAGCATAATCAGAATTAGGAAATATTTTTAGCGAAAAAAGAGAATATTTCGAGGACCACGCCCAAAACGAAAACGGCAGGCAGAATATAGGCAAACCGGCTGATTTTGCGGCTGAATTTCCTGGCTATAAACTCTTTATAAAGAAAGACTATTATTATTCCCATTATGCCCACGGCCACGGCTCCCGTCAGACCGATGACTTCAATGAATTCCCTGGCTCCGGCAAAGAAAAGTAAAAGGGGCAAAGAACAGGTTATCAGCCAGGAAAGCTTCCTGTTTACTCCGAAATCGCGATACAAAATGTTTTTTAGCGACAGCCCCAGCGTTATAAAAGAAGTAAAGCAGGTTATCACTCCGAAGATAAAACCGAATCTGACTATTCCATTATCCAAAGCCTGAACCAGCCCGGAGATGGCTTCCTTTGAGGTGTCGGGCCCCGAAACCCCCAAGATAACGTAAATAAAAAACAAATAAGTAACGGAAGCCAGCAAGGTTCCCGAAATTACCACTCGCCGCAGCATTTTCCTGCTGCCCCTAACAATATCTTTTACCTCCGGAATAATATTGCTTCCCCACAAAGCAAAAAGTATTACTCCATAAGGAAGAACGAAAAAACTCAAATCCATGCCCTTCAGATAGTTAACGTCGATATGGGGCATTGATTTTATGAAAAACGCCGCCAAAATTACAAAGAAAACCAAAAGGAGAAGCAGCTCTATGAGGGAAATGCTTTTAACGCCCCTGAAAATAAAAAAGGCCCCGGCGGCAAAAAACAAAAGAGTATAAAGCAAAACTCCTCCGCCAAAGGACGGAGAAAAAAAAGAATAAAGAAAATTACCGCCTACTATTAAATAAGCCAAAAGAGCCCCTATCAACCCCAGACTGGTTGTAATAAAAGTAAACTTTTTCCAACGGGGGCCTAAATGCATTCCCACAGCTCCGGGAAACTGGTGAATTTTCCCCATGCCCAAAGAAACCTCGGCATACATCAAATGAATAACCACAGCTATAACGGTCAAAAATAAGAAATAAGCCAAAACCACTGAGAACCCCGCCTTTGAGGCTACGTAAGGAAGACCGAAAATCCCTACCCCTATAATCGTTCCTGAAAAAACGGAGAGTCCTTTTAGAAAATTAAACATCTTAAAATATCTTAAATAGTTTTCCGATGAAGAATGCGTAAGCCACCAAATACATCGCTCCCTCCCATTTGTGAATTCTTTGGGATATTCCGGAAATCACAAAGAACATGCTTGTGAAAATCAAAACGGGAATTCCCAAAGTTAAAGTGTTGTACTCCACGGTTAGGTCGGTTATCAGGGCGGGAACTCCCACCACCAGCAGCATGTTGAAAATATTAGAGCCGAAAACGTTTCCAATGGCGATTTCGTGCTTTCCTTTTCTCGCCGCCTGAACGGAAACTATCAGCTCGGGAAGGGAGGTGCCTATAGCTATGGCGGTTATTGCCACTATCGCCGGAGCAATATTGGCCATCTCTGAAATCTTGAGAGTAGATTCAATAACGTATTTGGAACCAATATACAATCCAACAATACCCAGGATGAAAAAAAAGAAAACTTTCCAGTTGATCCGAGGCTTTTCCTTTAAATCTTTCATTTCTTTCATCTGGTGGCGGCGCATATCTCTTGTCGGCAGTATGGAAACTTCTTTTGATTCTTCTTTCCCCTGCCGCTGAGTGATGGAGTAAATAAAATATACGGAAAAAGCCAATAAAAGAATTATTGCTTCCTGCCACGTTACCAATCCGTCTATAGTCACTCCCAAAAATAATATCGAAACTACGAAAAAAATAGGCAGGTCAATGTCGATAAGGCTTCTGGTTATCATCAGCCGGCCGGCGACCAGAGCGGAAATCCCGAGAATAAGAAGAATGTTCGAAATATTGGAACCGACCGCGTTTGCTACGACTATCTCTGAAGCATTGTTGAGAATGGCGAAAATGGAAGTCAAAAGCTCGGGAAAAGACGTGCCTATCGCCACTATCGTGACTCCGACTATAAAAGGAGAAAGGCCCATTACCAATCCGAAAACTTCAGAGCTTTCAACGAACCAATCCGCTCCCTTTACCAAGAAAGCCAAAGCCACTATAAAGACTGCTATCCAAAAAATAAGCTCCATAACGATTATCCGTTGTCTTTAGTTTCCCTTCTTATTATCCTCCAGTGGTAAAGATATAAAGGCAACCCTACTAAAATCATTGAGAGATTTACAGAAGCGTCCTGCTGCCTTCTGGAAGACACGTAATCTATTTTTCCTCTATCTTCCTGCCATGCCTCGTAGCTTCTAATAAAATCTTTGAGAGATTCCTTTTCGGCGTCGGTTAGGCCCTCTACCTCATCTACTTCTTCCGGGGTGGCTATCTTTTCAACAGCGGAAGGCAAATATCCCTGGTAGTATTTCTGCTGGATTCTTTCGGGTTCTTCAGCTCCGGTAAAAACAAACGCCTTCAGCCCCATATCTAAAAACCTCACCGTGCCTATAACCACCAAAGAAAGGCCCACGATAGTAAAAAGATAAAGATAAATCGTCCTGACTAAAGAATGCTTTTTAGCCATATTTTTAATTTTTAATTAATTTTATCCCCAAGCTTGAAATCTGAGCTCCGCCGAAAATAAGGATTCCGGCGAAAATAGACCAAGCCACTAAATTAAGCAAACCGAAAATGGAAGCCGACGGAAGAAAGCCCTCCAGCTGCTCCTGGATCATCTGCTGCAGCTGACCTTCAATGCCCTCCACCCCTTGAGAAGAAATAACGCTTCCCTTTTCCGATGAGAACAGTTCCGGAGCTTCGGTCTCGCCGGTAAAGATATTGAAGGAAGTGTAAAGTCCGTAAACTATAACCAACACTCCTCCTACGAGAAGGGCCCATCCTGAAATTTGCCTAAAGAGACTCATAGAATGAAGACTTTTTAATGATTATTTTGTAAATATTTTCAATAAAATCTCCTCCGGCATAGCCGATAATAAAAGCCAAGGCCGGCGTAAAAGAACCCAAAAGGGTAAACCCGGTTTCTTTGACGGCAAAAGCCGCCAGAAGGCCCACCACCCCGGACAAAAACATCATCGCTAAAAAATAAGTGAGTTTGAAACCCACGTCTTTGTATGAAAACTGGTGCTTAATAAATCCCACCAGTCCCCTTAAAACTCCGCCACCCACGGCAGCAATAAAAATTGAAATCATTTTTTTTTAAAAGTTAACGTGGCCCTGACCGTATCCTCTTCCTTTGAATGGCTAATGGAAAGCTCAAACTTTCCCCTGTAAACTTCGCTGATTTTCTTGGCCAGTCTCTGGGCAAGTTGGTTTTCCGTTGTCCTTATCCTCATAATTTTCCCTTGGCCCCGGAGAGCAGCGTCCTCTATGGAAATCACCCTGTCCATAGGGTCGTTCCGAAAAGCTCTTTGCCCGTAATTTCTCGCCAAATCCCTTATGCCTTTTTTTATTTCCGTCGGCGCTCCATAAATGCGGATTTCTCCTTCGTATTTATTGCTCTTTATCATCTGGCAGGCCGGACAAATAGTAAATTTTATTCTCTTTTTTTGATTTAATTCCGGGTAATCGGATAAATTGTGATGCCAGGATTTATACCAATAAAAAGCTTTGCATTTCCTGCAGACTAAAACGTCGGTCTTTCCCGGCCCGTATTCCTGCTCTATCTTTTTTGATTTCGGGCCCCGGGGTTTAAAATGCCCTTTAATTTCATTCAGCTCTTTTTGGCGAGGATAATATTGGCTCATTATTCAAATTCAATTAAGCACGCCATCTGAGATGGCCGCTCGGGGCGATTGATAAATATGTACTATATCTTATAAACCTTGTATCCGGGTCGTACTTTCTGTCCAACTTTCAATCCAACGCTGTCTCCCTTATTGGCTTCCTGGATTTTCTCTCGTTCAACTTCCATCGAACTAACCGTTTGGGTAAAATCAGTATCTCCCCCGACAATCCTGACTTCATCCCCCTCCTTTAGCGAATCGGTAAGATTGATGACTGCTACTCCAATATTGCCAAAGTAATGGCTGACTTCTCCTATTTGTTTTTCTTCGTCTGCCATAATTTTATCCATTTATTATAATAACTCGACCTTTTAAATGCTTTTTTTTCATAAACCCAAAGAGATGAAATTATAGTTATTAAAATATTTTTTCATATTTAAAAATGTTTACTTATAGCCTTTTTCTTTTTTAATTTCCTTAATTAATTTTTTTACCAATTTTTTGGGATCGGCGTCATAAACTATCATGCCCCTTTTCTTATGAGGACGGCTGGTCAGTCCTTGAATAAGATCTGCTGTTCCTCCCGAACCCAAAAGCACTCCAATGGGGGTCTTGTCCTCGTAAGCGATGGTAAATTCATTTAGAGTGCCCATCCGACCGCAAACAATAATTACCCCGTCAGCGGCTCTGGTCATTAAAAGATTTCTGCCAGAATAATCAAAACCGGTGTAAACCATCACATCAAACTCGTCATCGGGCAGTTTATAGACCTTCTTATGTTCTAACGCAGAAGCAGCCGGAGAGAAGCCAATGCTTATTCCCCCCGCCTTGTTTGCCCCTTGGGCAGCATAATACGGACAGCCGGTAGTAGCCCCGGTAACCAGAACGGCGCCTTGCTTAACTATCTCCTTGCCCACCTCTTGGGAGAGCTCTTTGATATTCTTGGCGCAATGCCCCACCTCAGCGGCTCCGCTGACGGCTATTTTAAACTTCATATGCTTTATATAGTTATTATAGCAAATAAGATGGCTAAAAACACGTTTTAAGTGTGCCCTCACTAGGACTCGAACCTAGATTTCAACCTCCGGAGGGTCGCGCTTTATCCAATTAAGCTATGAGGACGGGATTGACCAGAGATCTTTTTCGGCCTATAATCTATTATATTGTATATTAAAAATCTTGTTTTTGAAAGGAGTGTCCGATGGATTGGTGTAAGATGGCTGTATTTTTATACTGCTGCGTACCTACGCACTGTATCGCCGATTTTCTGAGCCATAAATGGAAAAAGGGGCGTCTTATCTTCCTACACTGCTTTCTGTACACCCTATTCTTCATCCCCTTATTCATCTGGTTCGAGGTCGATCTGTGGTGGCTGGCGATTATCTTCGTTTCCCACATCATAATCGACAGGCCTGTCAGAAAATTCGCTCTGTTCTCGGCGAGCTTCTTCGCCGATGAAAACCACAGCGTGATAGCATTCGGGTTCGACCAGATTTTCCACCTCCTAGTGCCGTTTGCTATCGCTTTGATTGTTTTCTAAATAAAAAAGCCCGGGGGATTGCTCCTAGGGCTTTTTTCTTTTCTCGTTGAGAATTCCTCTGGCCATTTTTACAGCCTGGCTGTAATGGCTTCTGGGCATCCAGAGATCGTCTCGGCAGGAAATTCTCCGTCCCGAAAAAGGGAATCTGTCCACTTCTTTAACTTTGCCGCTTCTTTTTTCAAAGGCGATTATAGCGTTGCCGTTGGTCATTTCAGCCCTAATTGCCACTCCATCTTTTCGGACAACGTTTTCTGCCCATATCTGCGATTCAGTCAATCTACTCCTCCTTCAATGTACTGAGATAGTATAGCTTAATTTTAACGTATTGTCAAGGCGTAGGGTCTTCGGCAACTACGTAGTAATTCCTATTTTTTCTCCTTCCGGCTCCCAAAACGCCGATTTCTTTTACCCTAAATCCGGCTTCTTCTACTAAATCTTTCAGCTCTCTTTGGGTAAAAATATGAATGTATCTATTGCAAGTCTTGCCCCAGGGAATCATAACATCCTTAAAATCGAGCCTAGACCGGCCAATCAGCTTCAAAAAAATATTTTTCAAAATCAACCCTATCCCCCTCCAGCTCCAAAGGTTCCAAACCGTAAGGATCAAAAGGCCTTCCTGCCGCAGCACTCTCTTGGCCTCTTTTAAAAACCTAAGTCTTAATTCGCGGGAAGGAATATGGTGGAGCACGGCAACAGCGTAAGCCTTGTCAAAGTGATTCGTCGGCAAAGGCAATCTCAGCGCGTCGTAAACGTAAAACCTGGAATTAGGGTAATGGATTTTCGCTTCTTCTATCAGTTTTTCTGAAATATCAACACCGGTATAGTCAACATCTATGTCCCTGAAAACTTGAAGCAGGCGGCCGTTGCCGCAGCCGATGTCTAAAATTCTTTCGCCAGTTACGGTAAAATCAGCTAAGGGCTTAATATCTTCCCAAATAAAACGCCTGGTCCTTGAAAAGTCCTTGGCAATCAGGTTATAATTCTCGGTTGTTTCCTTTAATAGTTTTTTTGCGTAATCTTCCCTCATGAATGTTTTGGAATCTACAATTAAAGAGTTAATCAAAACTTCGGCTGAAACCGCGGGGGATTTGGCTTCCGTAAAAAGAAGGATTGCCAAAAAATCCAAAGCTCCCTGTCCTAATAATATAGACTTATTAAGAATCTATCATAAATTAGTCAAAAATAAAAGAATAAAGCCGTCGAGGACGGTAGAAAAGCTGCTAGTTACCAGGCCTGTTCGCTCCCTGTCGGGAATAATAAACGTCTCCGTCCTTACCAAGCCCTACCCCTGCCCAGGAAAATGCGTTTACTGCCCTTCCCAAAAAGGAGCTCCAAAGAGTTATCTTAATAATGAGCCGGCGGTAATGAGGGCTATTCTCAATAAGTACGACCCCTTCGGCCAGATTAAAATGCGGCTAAGGGCCCTGGAAATGACCGGCCATCCGACAGATAAAATAGAGCTGAGAATTATCGGGGGAACCTGGTCTTTTTATCCCCAAAAATACAAAAACTGGTTCGTTAAAAGATGTTTTGAGGCCTGTAATGGAAGAAGTTCGGCCTCTCTCAGTAAAACTCAGTCCTTAAATGAAAAAGCAAAGCATAGAATCATCGGCTTATCCGTTGAAACCAGGCCGGACTTCATTACCGAAAAAGAAATTAAGGAATTGAGGAGACTGGGGGTGACTATGGTTGAACTGGGAGTCCAGAGCCTTTATAATGATGTTTTAAAACTTACCAAAAGAGGCCATGGCAGAAAAGAAACTATTAAAGCCACCAAACTCCTAAAGGATGCCGGGTTTAAGGTTTGCTATCAAATGATGCCCAATCTCCCCGGCTCCAACATTAAAAGAGACATAAAAACATTCAGAGAACTGTTCTCTGATTCTCGTTTCCAGCCGGATATGCTGAAAATATACCCTTGCGCTCTTTTAAAGGAGGCTCCGCTTTACGATTGGTGGAAAAAGAAAAAATACAAACCCTACACTAAAAAACAACTGGTTGGCTTGGTAAAATCTATAAAGAAGTCGGTTCCTCCTTACGTAAGAATCCAAAGGATTACCAGGGACATCCCTTCTACCAGCATTGTTGAGGGACCGGCAAAAATTTCCAATCTCCGCCAACTGCTGGCCGCCAATTCCAAAAAAGAAGGATGGAGGTGCCGCTGTATTCGCTGCCGCGAGGTAAGAGGAAATTACAATCCTAAAGAAAAACTGAAATTATTCCGCCAAAATTACAAAGCCTCCGGCGGCAAGGAAGTCTTTTTGAGTTTTGAAAACAAAAACCGAACGAAATTATACGCCCTTCTGCGTTTCCGCATCATGAAAGAGGCCTCACAGAGTCAGCCGAAGACTCCAAAGAGATTTAAAGCTTCGCCTCAAACAGCCATTATTAGGGAAGTTCATACCTACGGCCAATCATTAGAGGTTAGACCTCTCCAACCTTGGAGAGGTCTAACCTCTCCAGCTTCTCTATCGCCGCAGCATAAGGGACTAGGGAAAAAACTTGTTAAAGAAGCGGAGAAAATGGCTAAAAAAGAATTTGGAGTAAATAAAGTTGCCGTAATTTCCGGCATCGGAGTGAGGAACTATTACCGCAAACTGGGATACAGGCTGAAAAACACTTATATGGTAAAAGCGCTTTAGCGCGCTTTTCTTTTTCTGTTTTTCAAAACTAATTTATATCTCACGAGACTGGGAGTTCGGTAAGCGATTCTCCCTTTTTTGGCTTTTCTGGAAGAATATTTTTTCACAGCGCGAATTGAGTCAATCTCTTTTGAGCGCCCTCTTTTTCTTTAAGGGATACCTGGCTTATCTTAATCCCTTTTTCTATTATGTCGATGGTTTTATCCATCTCAGCAGGGTCTGGCATGTAAGGAGTTCCGTCTTTTCCTCCATGGGCAAAACTGTATCTGGCCGGATCTTTGTAAGAGGGCCTGGCTCCGTAAATCAATTCCGCCACCAAAGATAAGGCCCTTATCGTTTTAGGACCGACGCCTCTCAAAGAAACCAGCTCTTCGAACTTTTTGGGGGAGCGGTCAGAAGCTATTGCTATGGTTTTTTGCAGGCGCTTTAAGTCAAACTTTTCTTCTGCTACCGGATGCCAATGGAATTCCTTGTCGTAAAGCTCCATTAAAGTAAGATTCCTCGAAGTTTTGGTTTGTATTAAATCTAAATTTCTTAAAATTGTTTTGGGCTCCTCTTGAATTTGAGCCAAGCTTATATTCCTGTTTTCCGAACTGTCTTTGGAGGTAAGGTTTAAGGGCTTCCCGAAAACCTGAGAAACTATGCCGCTATGGGGTTCTTCGATAAAATCTTTAGCTCTGGAAGAAAGCCAGTGATACCTCCTAGCCGTCTGATTGTTGGTGTTCATTCCCTGCTGGATGACCGCCCAGTTTCCCGATTTTGTAAAAAGAAAATTGTGCTGGTAAATTTGGTATTTGTCTTGGATCAGGGACGAATCTATTTTAGCTGCCATTTTGGAAGCATAAACGAGATCGGGAGCAAATTCCAGCTGCCTGGAAATGCCGTAAGCGGTAATCTCGTCGGGAGTTTTTCTAGATTCCCTCTTGCCTCCGCAAACGTAAATGCCTAACCTATCCTGAATATCAAACAGCCCCACTTTCAATGCCCCGAGGGTCGTGACGGTAAGGCCAGAACTGTTCCAATCAAATCCCAAAACACATCCCAAAGACTGGAACCAAACCGGATTGGAGAGTCTTTTTAAAAATTCGTCCGGGCCGTATTCTTCCACAATGGCAGTGGCGATCCCCCGGCCGAGCCTTTTCATCCTTTCAAACAGCCATCTGGGACAATGGCCGTAATCCAGGGGTACTGTGGCTATTCCTGTTCTCATTGCTTCATTTTACTGTGTTTGTCATAAGCTCACAAGAGCGAAAAAGGAACAAAAAACCCGCATCAGAACAAGTTCGGTGCGGAGCAGGCAGCCGCCTTGAGCGACTACTAAACATGAAAGAGGTTTAGCCTCTTTCATTTTAATTGTTGCGGGAAACGCGAATAAGCCCGGAATAAGGGATGATTTCTATTCCCTGTTTTTCCAGCTCGTCCAGAAAAAGATTTACGCCCAAAGAATCTGAAGACATGTGTCCGGCGATAACAACATTAATGTTGGCTGCTTCCGCTTCCTTTCTGTGCTCTTCCGACTGATGCATGGAAACTACTGTGCCTATGCCCGCTTGAGCCATTTTTTCGTAAAGCTTTGGAGACCCTTCCGTTCCTCCGGTTATTTCGGTCATAGCTATCTTGCCGCATCTGTTTTCGGGAGAACCTACGAATATTCTGGGACCAGAACCCAATTTTATAGCCTCCTTGTATTCTTCAATGTTTTTCAAAACCCTCAAAAGATCCTCTATTCTTTCGGGCTGTTCTTCGTCTATTTTATTTTTTAGAAATTTAGCTGCCAGATTATCGCAAGGAGTATGGCAGTTAATGAAGTTCATATTGAGAAGCCTGGCTGAATCCACCGCTCTTTGGTGGTTAGCCGAGCTTACTCCCCTGCCGACTTCCGATATCTTTTCTTTCATTAGGCCCTCAGCCACGTTGATGGGAACTCCGTACTGACTCAAAACGTCGCACTGCATTTCCATCACTTCATGAAGTGTGGCAAGGGATTTTCCTCTTGGGTGGTGGCCGATAACTAAATCAGCCCCAAGGTCTTTGGCCAGCATCAGCTCAGCCGTGTCTATATCAATACCCACGAAAACCTTCCTGATCTCTTTATCTTCAGCTAAATTTAAAATTCTGGAATCCAAATAAGGATTGGCTAAAGCTTCCTCGTCAAACTCCGCCTTTTTCTCGGCGGTCATATCTTCATACTTTTCTTTTTTTCTTCTAAGGAATTTTTCCACCGCTTCATTGCTTCTAAAGTCGGCGTCAATCCCCATTTTAATTGCCAGATTGAATATTTCTGAAACCTTCATACGGTTTAGTTTAACAAAATTATTCTTTTTGATCAAGCTTTCAGTGCTCTCAAGGTTTTTTAACTCTTTCTACGGGGCTTTCCTTTATTTGGCAGTAAGATATTTTGTTCTTAATAAGAAAACTTTTGATTCGCTTGGATATTTAAGGAGCCAAAACCGTTTTGCCCGCACCCGGAGCTCCCGCAAAACAGATTTTTTATTTTTTCTTTTCATCTTTTTTGAAAAATCTTCGGCTTATCTCTTGGAGAAGCTTTTCCCTTTCCTCGGGAGAAGAAATCTCTCTGCGGATTCGAGCCTTTTCCTTTCTTATATATAACCTTATTCCCCGTGGTAGTTTGCTTTTTGTCATATTTATTCTCCTTTTATTACAGCTAAAGGAACCACCTTGGCCACTTTTTTTGACAGCCCGGCCTGATGGACCACTTCCACCACATTGCCTATGTCCTTGTAGGCCAGAGGGGCCTCTTCGGCTATCCCCCTGAAAGACTGGCATTTTACTATTATCCCTCTTTTCCTCAGTTCTTTGACCACCTCCTGCCCAGAAACCCTTCTAGCGGCTTCTTTCCTAGACATTCTTCTTCCGGCTCCGTGATTAGTAGAATAGAAAGCGTCTTTCCCCGTTTCAACTCCGGCTAATATATACGAAGCTGTTCCCATGGAGCCGGGCACTAAAACGGGCTGACCGGATTTCTTGTACTTTTCCGGAATCTCGGGATGATTGGGAGGAAAGGCCCTGGTGGCCCCTTTCCTGTGCAGACAGAGCTCCCTCTCTTTTCCTTTTATTTTATGCTTTTCTATTTTGGCAATATTGTGAGCAACATCGTAAACGGCCCTTAAGGGCTTATCTCCCAGAACGGCCTTCCAGGACTTCCTTACAAAATGAGCTATTCTCTGCCTGTTAGCCCAAGCGTAGTTAGCTCCGCAAGCCATGGCGGATAAATACCTTTGACCTTCTGCCGATTTTACGGGGCAGGCGGCCAGCTCTCTGTCGGGCAGCTTAATGCCGTATTTTGGCATGGCCTTCATCATCACTTTAATGTAATCGGTTGCTATCTGGTGTCCCAAACCTCTGGAACCGGTATGTATCATTACTACCACCTGGTCCCGAAACAGGCCGAAAGTATTGGCTATGTCTTCGTCAAAAATTTCAGCGACCTTTTGTATTTCAAGGAAATGGTTACCCGAACCAAGAGTCCCCACTTGGTCTCTGCCCCTCCTTTTGGCATGGTCTGAAACCAGAGAAGGATCGGCGCCGGAAAGATTTCCGCCAGATTCGCAGTTTTTCAAGTCTTCTTCTTCCCCTTCTCCTTCTTCTACCACTACTCCGGCTCCTCCCTTTAATATTTTTTCAATATAAAAAATATCCAGCATCCTTTCTCTTCCTCTTCCTAATCCAGAGGGGACCTCTTCTTGTGTTTTGGCAGCCAGTTTTTCTAAGTAGGGCTTTAGCTCTTTTTCTGTGCACTCTGACGCTAAGAGCTTCATTCCGCAGTTGATGTCATATCCCACACCGCCGGGAGAAATCACTCCGTCTTCTATTTTCATGGCGGCTACTCCTCCGATTGGGAAGCCGTATCCCTCGTGCATATCGGGCATAGCTATGCTGTAACCGACTATGCCGGGCAGAGTAGCCACGTTGACCAGCTGGCTTATCGATCTGTCCCTGAAGGCGTCTTCGAGCATTTCTAAGGAAAGATAGGTGCGGGCGGGCACTCTCATATCATTCCTAAAATCTTTGGGTACCTCCCAAAGCCAGTCATTTATCTTTTTAAAATCTCTTTTGCTAATCATAATTAAATGTCGAATAATACTTCCGCCTCAAAAAAGTCATCTTTCTTTTTTATTTTTAGATTATGGTAAGTAGCGGCTTTAATGTCCTCACCAAATCTTCTTGCCTTTTTCCCTGAAATCTTCGCTCTTAAGGCTGTTTCGGAAAATTCAGAAAATTCAACGTCGAAGAAAACTTCCTTGTTGGCTTGGCTAAGGTAAATAACTTCGTTAAGAAAGTCCACCAATAAGGCGGCTTTATCCAAGGAATTGACCTCTATTTCTCTTTTTGCTTTTTCTTCTGTGAATTCCGGCTTCATGCTTTCTGACATTGCCAGGAGAGCATTGGAAAAAAGTTCTTTTTCGTCTTTACCGTAGACTTTTATCCTCAAGTCGGCCGTGTGAGAAAGGACTTCGTATTTCATAGGCCTAGCTCTTTAAATTGTTCCAGCACAACTTCTCTGTCTGACCAAGGAATCTTTTTTCCTTTGGCAAGAGCCATTTGGGGCTCAGAACCCTTTCCGCTAATGGCAACTGCGTCGCCGGGGGACGCCAATTCCAAAGCTCTCCTTATGGCCCGGCCCCTGTCCAAAATCTTCTCCGGCTCGCCTTTTATTCCTTTAGATATATCTTCAATGATTTTTTCCGGATTCTCGTCATACGGGTCTTCGTTGGTAAGAATTATCCTATCGCAGTATCTTTCGGCTATTTCTCCCAAGACCGGCCTTCTCCACTTGTCCCTTCCTCCGCCACAGGACCCAAAAACGCAAATGAGTTTTTCGGGAGAAAATTCCTTTTTTAGAGTTTTATACAATCCTTCTAAAGCATCGGGGGTAACGGCGTAATCAACTACAACCTTAAAAGGCTCTTTAATAACTATTTCCATCCTGCCCGGTATCCCCTTTATGCTCTCCACTGCCTTCTTGCAAATTTCCAAAGGGATATCCTGGGAAAGGCCGACGGCAATTGCCGCTAAGGCGTTGTAAATATTAAACTCTCCCGGCATCTGCAATTTCAAACCAATATCCCTTCCTTTAATAATGGAGGCTAAGCCTTCATCGTTTGGACTTTCGCTGTTTGAATAGCCGTATTTTTGGGAAGCGGGAAATTGGAGGAAGTATTCCGCGCTTTTATCGTCTATATTAACAACGTGAATTTTCTTTACGGCCTCAAATAACTTTCCCTTGGCTTTTTTGTAGTTTTCAAAACCTCCGTGAGACTCAATGTGCTCGGGCGAAAGATTGGTAAATACGGCAACGGTAAAATCAATAAACTCGTGCCTGTGCTGCTTTATGCCTTCCGAACTTACCTCTAAAACAGCGTACTGGCACCCGGCATCAGCGGCTTGCCTTAAAAACTTTTGTATCTTAAAGCGGCCCGGCATTGTCATTTTCAGCAGGTTGGGCTTTTCTTTCTCCTTTATTTTGAACTTAATAGAAGAAAGAGAGGCCACCTTGTATCCGCCCGCCTCCAAACAAGCGGCAGTCATATTAACCACCGTAGTCTTTCCGTTGGTGCCCGTCACTCCTACTACCTTAAGCTTTCTTGAGGGAAAGCCGTACATAAGGGCGCCAAAAAAAGCCAGTAGAAAATGATACCAGCTTATTACAAAAGGTGGCAGCAATTTTTTAATTAAATTTTTAATCATCTTTTCCCTAAAATTTCCAAAGCCTTTTTAATCCTGGAGTTGGTATCTTGAATATCGCTTGGAATCTGAGAAAGAACCTCTTTGGCTTTTTGCCTGGGAAAACCCAGGGAAACCAGCCCGGCCAAAGCGTCATCAGGCTCCGCAGTTTTATTGGCCACCTTGATCTCGTTTATCTTCCCCGTCAGCTCCAAAAGTATCTTCTGGGACTTCTTCCTTCCTATTCCTTTTATCTCTTTGGGCAACTCTCCTTTTTCTATCACTTCCTTAAGTTTAGCCAAAGAGCCTAATGAGGACAGCATCATTGCCGTTTTCGGGCCAACGCCGGATATTTCATTGAGAACCTCGAAGAGCTCCAGATCTTTTTGGGTTAAAAATCCGTAAAGCTCGGCTGCGTCTTCTTTTAGATGTAAGTAGGTAAATAACTTTATGTCCTGCCCTTCCGTTATCTTACCTAATGTGCCGGGGGAACAGAAAATCTTGTAACCCACTCCGCCCACTTCAAGCACAACCATCTTATCGTCTTTAAGCCTAATTTTTCCGGATAAATAGTGAATCATTACTGTATTTTACCTTTTATATACGCCTTCTACAATAAGACTTGGAGGAATAAAAAAATATATGTATAATAAGGTGCATGTTTAAACTGGCTTCGAACTACGAACCTAGGGGAGACCAGCCCCAGGCAATAGAAAAACTGGTCAAAAATCTGACTGCGGGGCAAAAGCATCAGGTGCTTTTGGGTGTGACAGGAAGCGGCAAAACCTTCACCATGGCCAAGGTCATAGAAAAAACAAATAAGCCCACCCTGATAATCTCCCACAATAAAACTCTGGCTGCCCAGCTCTACCAGGAGTTCAAGGAATATTTTCCCAATAACGCGGTCCATTATTTCGTCTCATATTACGATTATTACCAGCCCGAAGCATATATCCCCCAGTCGGATACGTATATAGAAAAGGATGCCAGGATCAACGAGGAAATCGACCGGTTGAGGCACGCTGCCACCCAGGATCTGTTGAACAGAAACGATGTCATCGTGGTGGCTTCGGTGTCCTGCATCTACAATATCGGCTCTCCCGAGGCCTATCAGAAAGTTTCCCTGGAGCTGGAGCCGGGAAAGAAAATTAAAAGGAAGGATTTGCTCAATCACCTGGTTTCTCTCCAGTATCAAAGAAACGATATTAATTTTAAACCGGGTACTTTCCGGGTCAGAGGCGATATTGTGGAAATTTTTTCTGTCACCGGCCAAGAAATACTAAAAATAGAGTTTTCCGAACAAAAAATTGAGCAAATTTCCCAAACAAAAACTCGAAATCGCAACCATGGTTTTATTAGTGAGTGTCGAATCTTCCCTGCCCACTTTTGGATAACGCCCCAGGATAAAATAGGTGTTGCCTTAGAAAACATCCGATCGGAACTGGAAAACCAGCTGAAGGCATTAAAAAAACAAAACAAACTACTAGAAGCGCAAAGATTGGAAAGGAAAACTAAGTACGACCTGGAAATGCTAGAGGAAACCGGCTTTTGCCACGGAGTAGAAAACTACTCCAGGCAGCTGGAATTCAGAAAGCCCGGCCAAGCTCCCTACACGCTTTTAGACTACTTCAAAAAAGACTTTCTCATTTTCATCGACGAGTCTCATATGACCATACCCCAAATAAGGGCGATGTCGGTCCAGGATAAGGCCAGAAAAAACACTTTAATCGAATACGGCTTCCGCCTGCCCTCGGCCTTGGATAACAGGCCCTTAACCTTTGAAGAGTTTCAAAAAAGAATTCTCCAAGCGGTTTACGTTTCGGCTACTCCTTCCGAATTTGAAAAAGAAAAGGCCGGGGAGAAGAATATTGTTGAACAGCTCATCCGCCCAACCGGGCTAATAGAGCCTTCCATTGAAATCCGCCCTACGGAAAACCAAGTTAAAGATCTTATAGCCGAAGTTAAAAAGAGAGTAGAAAACAAACAGAGAATCCTGGTTGTTGCTTTAACCAAAAGGCTGGCTGAAGCCTTGGCAGACTATTTAACTGAAGAGGGAATTAAGACCCAATGGCTCCATGCGGAAGTAAAAACATTAAAGAGGCCCCAAATATTAAGAGACCTCAGGGAAGGAAAATTCAGCGTCTTGGTAGGAATAAATCTTTTAAGAGAGGGATTGGACCTGCCGGAGGTGGGGCTGGTGGCCATCCTCGACGCCGACAAAGAGGGATTTCTAAGAAATGAAACCACTTTAATCCAAACCATGGGAAGGGCAGCTCGCCATCCCAAGGGCCACGTCATAATGTACGCGGACAAAACGACCAAGTCTATGAAAACGGCAATAAAGGAAATAACCAGAAGAAGGAAAATTCAGGAAGAATACAACAAGGCCCACAATATAACTCCCGAAGCCATAGTTAAAGCCATAAGGGACTGGCCTTTTGCCTCAGCCAAAGAAAAAGAAACAGCCGAAGTGGAATTTGGAGCGGTCAACGATATAAAGCTCCTGGAAAAGGAAATGAAGAAAGCCGCCCAAAGTCTAGACTTTGAGAGAGCAGCCGAATTAAGGGACATGATAGCCAAACTGAAAGCCGATTGACCTTGAAAGACAAAGGGAGTATTCTACTGATAACCAAAAAGATCTTTAAAAAAATATTGGGAGGGAACAGATGTACATAATAGGAATAGAGCCCGCACTGCCAAAGCCCCATTATTTAAGCAATCTTCACATTGTCAGGGTGGGACTGCCCAGCCTGCTGACCGACCTGAGGAATAAGGGCCATCAGGTAAAACTGTTTATGGAAGAAGTCCAAAACATCGACGAAGAAGAGCTGCGAAAGGAAGTTAAAAAGGCCGATCTTATTGCCATATCCGCCTTGTCTGGAACCCATCCTCGGGGACTGGACCTGGCGAGAATTGTCAAAGAAGAAACAAACGGCCCCGTTGTAATGGGAGGACCCCATGTCTCCCTGGCAAAGGACCGCCAGGAGGCTCTATACCGCGGAGCAGATTATATCGTCAGGTTCGAAGGCGAAGCGGTTTTTCCCAAACTAATCAAAGCCATCGAGAAAAAAGAAGGGTTGGAAAATATAGAAAACCTTATTTACCTGAAAAATGGGCGCGTCAGAGAGAATCCGGTTTTTAGAAAGCCCATCAACCTAAACGACTATCCTTTCCCGGACTTTTCTCTGATAGAAGGTTGGCGGAACAGCTATATGCTCCCTATGGAAACTTCAAGAGGATGCCCTTATCGCTGCACTTTCTGCTGCGTCCATAAAATGTTTCCCGAAATGAGGTTCCGCAGCCCGGAAAGCGTAGTTGAAGAAATAAAAAGGGCTAATCCGAAATCGATCTTTTTCGTCGACGACAACTTCGCTATCGACATGGAAAGGAGCAAAAAAATTCTTTCTTTAATGCTCCAAAAGCTCGACAAAATGCCCAGATGGGGAGCCCAAGTCAGAGCCAGCGTTGCCAAAGACGAAGAATGGCTGAGGCTGGCAAAGCTGACCCGTTGCCAGTTCCTTTGCATCGGTTTTGAATCGGTCAACGCCGATTCTCTTAAAGAGATGCACAAAGGCCAAAGCCTGGAGGAAATAGAGGGATATCTTTCTCTCTTTAAGAAAAAGAGAATGTTGGGAGCGGTTCACGGCTCCTTTATATCCGGTTTCGACTCAGACGACAAGTATACCGCCCTGAAAACGGCCGACTGGGCCAGAAGACAAGGCATCCACTCCGTTCAGATATGGGTGTTGGCCCCCTTACCGGGCACCAAACTAAGAGAAGATTTGGAAAAACAGAACCGGCTTTTGAGTCTGGATCCCAGGGACTGCGACGGCACCAGAGCCACCTTTCAGCCC